>JBEPXG010000090.1:0-6363 GCA_041642015.1 Halanaerobiales bacterium | reverse complement strand
ACCATTTTTTTTAAGCATTGGATTTGAAGAAACTCATAGACCATTCCATGAGGTTAAAGATGATTCAAAAATAAATTATACTAATCCACCAACTCCAATGCCTGATACATATGAAACAAGAAAAGATATGGCAGAATATAAAGAGAGTGCAAAAATATTAGATCAAGGAATTAAGAAGATACTAAATACGTTAAGAGATAAAGATTTATATGATAATACAATAATTATTTTTACTACTGACCATGGTATTGCATTTCCAAATATGAAATGTACATTATCTGATCATGGAATAGGAGTTTCATTAATAATAAGAGGACCATTTGGATTTAAAAAGGGTAAGGTTATTGATTCTATGGTTTCACAAATAGATATTTTCCCTACCTTATGTGAAATAATAGGGATTGAACAACCTGAATGGTTGCAAGGAAAATCATTTTTATCTTTAATTAAAGGTGATAAAGAAAGCATTAATGAAGAAATATTTGCAGAAGTAAATTATCATACCGCATATGAACCTATGCGTGCAATACGTACAAAAAAATGGAAATATATTAGAAGATATAGAAATCGTACAAAACCATTTTTAAGTAATACTGATGAAAGTTACTCAAAAGAGGTGTTATTAGAAAATGATTGGGCTAACACATATATACATAAAGAAGAACTTTATAATTTAATGTTAGATCCTAATGAAGCAAATAATCTTGCTAATGATAAGTCTAAAGCAGAAAAATTAGAAGAGATGAGAAATAGATTAGATAAATGGATGAAAGAAACTGATGATCCTTTAAAAAATGGTCAAGTTCCAAGCTCTGATAGTGCTTTAATAAGTAAAGATGAAGATAAAACTGCAGATGATATTTGGGATTATATAGATAAACCAGAAGGTTATCATTAATAAAAGTATAAGGGGAACTAAATATGCAACTAAAACCATTTAATATAATGGTGTTTCCGAATGGTCCAATATGTAACATGGACTGTGAATACTGTTATTATAAAGAAAAAAGAAATTTATATAATAATAAAAATAATATGAAAATGAGTTATGAGTTATTAGAGTTATTTATTAAAAATTATCTGGATCTACATCCTGGAATAAATATACCATTTATTTGGCAGGGTGGGGAGCCTACTTTAAGAGGATTTGATTTTTTTCAAAAAGCAGTGTGTTTTCAAAAAAAATATCTTCCCAATGGTAAAAGATATAGAAATATTATACAAACTAATGGAATTAATTTAGATGAAAAGTGGATACATTTTTTTAAAAAGGAAAATTTTTTAATAGGATTGAGTCTTGATGGACCAGAAAATATTCATAGATATTATCGTACAGATGAACAAGGTAAAGATCATTTTAAAAAAATAATTAATAACTTAATCCTATTAAAAAAATATCGTATAGACACAAATATTTTATGTGTAATAAATAAACAAAATATAAAAGATCCATTGAGATTGTATGATTTTTTCAAAAATTTAAATATTGACTTTATTCAATTTATCCCATTAGTTGAACTAAATAAGCCAAATTATTCAATTGATCCAATAAATTATGCAGACTTCTTAATTAAAGTATTTAACAAATGGATTAAAGATGGGTATGGTAAAGTACATATACAAATATTTGAAGAAATTTTAAATGCTTGGTTTAATGGGAATACAAATATATGTTATTTTAAAAAAGAATGTGGTAATTCAATGGTTTTAGAACATAATGGTGATCTTTATTCATGTGATCATTTTGTTAATCCAAATCATAAGTTAGGAAACATAAAAGAAGATTCATTTCAAAAATTAATATCTTCAACTAAACAAATTGAATTTGGGAAGTACAAATCAAAAAATCTTTCTAATAAATGCAGAGAGTGTGAATATTATTTTATTTGTCATGGAGGATGTTTAAAAAATAGAAGGATAGATAATAATTATGAAAATTATTTATGTGAAGGTTATAAGAAATTATTTAAATATACGGAACCTTATATGAAGATTATTGTCAAAGGAATTAAGAATAAAAAGACTCCAACAGAAATACAAAAAAATCTTATAATGTATGATAATTAAATAATTTTATACTAGATATTATATTAGATATTTGTTAAGATAAATTAGTGAATAATTTAAAAATAGGATGATTATTATGGAAATTATATTAATAGCTATTGCACTTTCTTTAGATGCATCTGGAGTTTCAATGGGTATAGCATGTGGTACTAAACTTAACTTAAAAAACAGATTATCTATAATTTTTTCCTTTGGATTTTTCCAATTTTTATTAGCTTTCTCAGGTGCATTATTAGGTAATTTTATTAATCAAAGAATTATTGAAATTAGTGATATTGCTAGTGGAATAATAATATTGATTATAGGAATAATATTATTTAGAGAAGGATTTAAAAAAGAAGAGGAATGTATATATAGAAGATTAACATTTATATCTGTAGTAATATTAGGAATAAGTGTTAGCATAGATGCATTAGGTATTGGCTTTTCTGTTTTATATAATGAAATATTTTTTGAAATGTTATATAAATCAGTTATCATTGGTATTATCGCATCAATATTTACTTCTTTATCACTTGTAATAATTCGTCACTTAAAAAAGATTATTATTATTGAAAAATATGCTGATTTTATTGCAGGTGTTATTTTAATTATTTTTGGTATTAATATAATTTTGTAATTTTTCATAAAGGATATTTCTGTTTATCAAAGAATATATAACAAAACTTTATATTATCATCAGGTACTTTCTAAAGAAAGTTTAAAAGAGAATCAGGTTTGAATCCTGAGCGGGTCCGCCACTGTGATGATTAGCATTAACTTGATAACCACTCAATATATTGGGGAAGGTAGTTAATGTGTTGATATCTAAGCCAGGAGAACTGCCTGATATTTATAATAGACTTTTTATCTTCGAGACAGGGTAAAGTATTATTTAACTAATACCCTAACTATATTTAAGTTAGGTTTTTTATTTTAAAGGGGGAGAATTTATTGATGGCATTAAAGTATGTAAAGAAACGTGATGGTTCAACAGTAGAATTTGATAGATCAAAAATTAAAAATGCTGTATTAAAAGCTGCAGAAGCAGTTGAATTAGAAAATAATTTAATTGGAGAAGAAATTACCCAAGAAGTGGTTTCTTATTTAAAAATATTTTTTAAGGAAGAAGGAATACCAGAAGTTGAACAAATTCAAGATTTAGTTGAAAAAGTCTTGATAGAAAAAGGATATGCTGAAGTAGCTAAAGCATATATTTTATATAGAGAACAACATAAAAAAATTAGAGATACTAAAAAAATGTTTAATGATGCTATAGATGCTATGAACAATTATTTAGGATTAGATGATTGGAAAGTTAAAGAAAACAGTAATATGAGTTATTCATTACAAGGTTTAAATAATTTTATTTCTTCTGAAGTAACTTCTCAATATTGGTTACAAGAAATTTATCCAGATGATGCTGGTGAGAAACATATGAATGGAGATCTTCATATCCATGATTTAGGTAATTTAAGTGTTTATTGTTGTGGATGGGATCTTGAAGATTTTTTAAGAACTGGTTTTAGAGGTGTTCCAACAAAGATTGAAAGTAAACCTCCTAAACATTTAAAAACCGCATTAGGTCAAATGGTTAATTTTTTCTTTACTTTACAGGGAGAAGCTGCTGGAGCAATGGCATTCTCTAATTTTGACACATTACTTGCTCCATTTATAGCTTATGACAATTTAGATTATCAAGAAGTAAAACAGGCCATGCAGGAGTTTTTATTTAACATGAATGTTCCTACAAGGGTTGGGTTCCAAACTCCCTTTACTAACATAACTATGGACCTTACAGTACCAGATCACTTTAAAGATCAACCAGTAATTGTTGGTGGAGAAATGAAAGATAGAACCTATAGTGAATTTCAAGAAGAAATGGACTTAATTAATAAAGCATTTGCAGAAGTAATGATGTCTGGTGATTCAAAAGGTAGAGTTTTTTCATTTCCAATTCCGACATATAATATTACAGCTGAATTTGATTGGGAAAATCCTGTATTAAATCCAATTTGGGAAATGACAGCAAAATATGGTATACCTTATTTTAGTAATTTTGTTAACTCTGATATGGATCCCGAAGATGCAAGGAGTATGTGCTGTCGCCTCAGACTCGATAATCGTGAATTACGTAAAAGAGGTGGAGGCCTTTTTGGAGCTAACCCAATGACAGGTTCTATTGGTGTTGTAACTTTAAATATGCCTAGAATAGGTTATCTTGCTAATAGTAAAGAAGATTATATTCAAAGAGTTTATGAATTGATGGATCTTGCAAAAGAAAGTCTTGAAATAAAAAGAAAAGTATTAGAAAATCTTACTGAACAAGGATTATATCCATATTCTAAATTTTATTTAAGAAATATCAAAAAGAGATTTGATGAATACTGGAAAAATCACTTTAATACAATAGGGATTAATGGAATGAATGAGTCTATGTTGAACTTTATGGGTAAAGATCTAACTGATGATGAAGCTCAAGAATTTACAGTAGAAGTTATGCAAATGATGAAAGATAGAATGCAGGACTACCAAACAGAAACTAATAATCTATATAATTTAGAAGCTACACCTGCAGAATCTACTTCTTATAGATTAGCAAGGTTAGACAAACAAAGGTTTGGAGAAAGTATAATGGCTGCAAATGAAAAAAGAATTAAAGAAAATGATGCTGAACCTTATTATACTAATTCAACTCATTTACCAGTGGGTTATACAGAAGACATATTTGATGCTTTAGAAATTCAAGATGATTTTCAGGTAGAGTTCACAGGTGGTACGGTATTTCACGGATTTTTAGGTGAAAGATTAAATGGTATTGAAAGTACAAAAAAATTAGTAAAAAGAATTGCAGGTAACTTTAGACTTCCATATTATACAATTACACCTACTTTTAGTATTTGTCCTGTACATGGTTATTTACCAGGAGAACATCAGTATTGTCCTAAATGTGAAGCAGAGGAACTAGCTAAAAATGACTGCTAATAACATTAAAATTTCAGGATTACAAAAAACATCATTAATTGATTATCCTGATAAAATATCAACTGTACTTTTCACACAAGGATGTAATATGGACTGTCCATATTGTCATAATCCTTCTTTAATACCAAATGAAAATGATAATGAATATATGAATTTAGAATATTTCTGGCAGTATTTAGAGAAAAGAAAAGATCTAATAGATGGAATAGCTATAACAGGTGGAGAACCATTAATTCAAGAATCCATTTATAATTTTATTAAAAAGATTAAAAGCTATAATTTATCCATAAAATTAGATACAAATGGAACTAATTTTAATCTCCTAAAAAAACTAATAGATGAAAAATTAGTTGATTATGTTGCCATGGATATTAAGGGACCAATAAAGGAATATGAAATATTTTGTGGAATTAAGTTAAATAAGGTATTGATAGATAATATTGTAAAAAGTAGAGAATATATTATTAATTCTAAAATCAATTATGAATTTAGAACAACAGTTGTTCCAGAACTTCATACCAAAGATACAATAAAAACAATAGCAAGAGAACTAAAAGGTGTAAATAATTATTTTATACAAAACTTTAGATCGGAAAAAGTTAATGATACAAGTTATAAAGATAAAAGAAGTTTTTCAGAAACAGAATTAAATGAGTTTTTAAAAATTTTTAAAGATAAAAATATTAATGCGGAAATAAGAAATTAAAGGAGGAGAGAAAAGTGAGTAAAAAACAAAAATGTGAAGTATATTCCAGGGTGGTTGGTTATCTTTCTCCAGTATCAGAATGGAATGATGGCAAACAAGAGGAATTTAAAGATAGAAAAACTTATGATATAAATCAAAAATTAAAAACATCTTAATATAAACAAGAAGGCTCCCTTAATGAACTGAATAATTTCATAAGGGAGCCTTTAATTATTTATCAAAAATGTTGAAAGAAAACTCCCTCTAAATCTATATTTTGATTTTGGGAAAGATGAATTTCAATGGTCTTGATTTTCTATATAATTTTTAATCACATAAATGCTAGCACTACCCGTAGATACAATAGAATAACTTCTTGACAAAAATTATTTTGGAATAAAACCCTTTCAGATAATCATCATAATCCCTTCTAATCAACCTAGATGTACTTGTCTTTAATACTTTTGATAAATGTATTTGTGGTGGTGTACTAAACATAATATGAATATGATCCTTTTCACTACCAAATTCTAACAATTTACAACCTTTTCCTTCCAATAACCTTTCCTATAAAATAATTATTTACAAGCTAATTATATCATGATATGATTATACCATAATATACCAATAGAGACAATAATTACTAT
>JBEPXG010000089.1:0-6466 GCA_041642015.1 Halanaerobiales bacterium | reverse complement strand
TACCTAACCAAAACGAAGGGATTGAAATCCAAAATATTGCTTGAACTGTGGTTAAATAATCAAGCCAACTATTTCTTTTTAGAGCAGCTAAAATTCCCATCACCACCCCAAGTACAACTGATATAATTAATCCTGATAAGGTTAATATTAAGGTTGGACCTATTCTGTTTTTTATTAATGTATTAACAGATCTATTGTACCTTATTGAAGTACCTAAATCTCCTCTAAGTAAGTTTGACATCCAGGCTAAATATTGTATATGAAGTGGTTCATCTAAATTATACTTAGCTCTTACCGCCTCTAAATTTTCTTGACTTGCATAAGGACCCAACATAATTCTTGCGGGATCACCAGGAGTAAGGTGTAATATTAAAAAAGCAATTAATGTTACTCCAATAGCAGTTACTATTGTTCTTAGTGCTTTATTTGCCCAATACTTTTTTTTGCTAGACATTTTATACTTTCCTCCTTACTGAAATGTTCCTTTTACTACAGATTGTTTATCTTCAAATAACAACTTGCCCTTTGCTATTACTGTTTCTATTTCCAAGTTTTCTTTATTTAATAAAACTAAGTCTGCATCATTGTTTTCTTTTATTTGGCCTTTGTTCTTTAAAGAAAAAATTCTAGCTGGATTTTCTGTTATTACTTTCAATAATGTTTCTAAATCAATATCAAAATTCTTAACAGCATATCTAACTGTAGCAAAAAGAGAATCTACTTTACCTATTCGCATACCTATCATCTTTCCATCTTTATCAAATCTTGGTAAACTTCCCTGTGCATCTGAACTTAATGTTATATTAGCTATAGGAACATTTTCTTCAATTAAATATTTAAGACTTTCTGCACATTCATTAATAGATCCTTTTTTATCACTTGAAGAACTAGTGGTTAAGTCAATTAATCCTCCATTTTTTGCATAATCTCTACCTTGAGATAATAATTTTTTACTTCTATTAATATGAGTTGGTAATATATTTTTAGGAGAGAGAACGTTCTCATCAATTATTTTATGTAAATAATTTAAACCATTTTTGCCATCTCCCATATGTATATTAACAACTCCTGCTTTTCCAGATAACATTCCTCCAATACTAGTTTCCGCAACTACTTTTTTAAATTCATTATAAGTAGGTTGTGAAGAACGATGATCTTCTAGGGCAATTTCTCCTGTTCCAATTATTTTATCTATTAATACTATGTCTTCTCTAATACCTTCTGTAATTGTATTAACAGGGATTCTATATGAGCCAGTATACATATAAGTGGTAATTCCCTCTTCATCTAAAGATCTACTTTTAGCAAGCAATGATCTTAAATTTCTCGTTACGCTATCCGTTCCTAAACAACCAATAGCTGTAGTCACTCCTCCTCTAGTTATATCTGTTAAATTAATTTCAGGAGTTCTTGTTTTAAAACCTCCTTCTCCACCTCCTCCTAAAAAATGAATATGACTATCAATAAAACCTGGAGTTAATATTTTATCTTGAGCATCAATTATTTTAAAATTGAGAAAATTTAAATTATTATTTTCGTCAATTCTATCCATTATTCTTATTATTTTATCTCCTATTATCAAAACATCTTTTTTTCCTAAATATTTTGGTTTATATATTTCTGCGTTTTTTATTAATAAATTCATTAGAAAGCCCCTTTCATATATATCTATATATATTATAGTGCAATTTATATGCCAATTGAAACAACCATAATTAAAACCTTTTAAAAATAAATAAAGCCTTAATGGTTGTTAATGGTCAACCATTAAGGCTTTTTGGGGTTATTGGTCTATATATTTTTTTCCTAAAGTAGTCAGATTTGTCCCTTTTTTACCCTTACTTTTTTTAACCAGTCCTTTATCTTCCAACTTATCTAGTCTATTTCTAATTTGATATTTAGTTAAAGGAAAAGAAGTTTTTTGGGATTCAGAAGCTAAAATTCTACGTCCAATAACATTATTTTTTTGTTTTAGTTTAGCGATTAGTTTCAATAAAAACATTTCTTCTTCACTTAATTTAAGGTTTTTATGTAATCTATTTTTCCCATTAGCAATTTCTCCTTTAAAAAAATCACGGTTTGGAATATCTGCCAAGGTAATTTCTTTTTCTTCTCTTACAGCTAACATATAATTAAGTGTATTTTTTAATTCTCTTATATTTCCATACCAGTCATATTTCAAAAGTTCATTAAATACTTCATCTTTTATTTCTATTGGTTTAGTACTTTCAACTTCAATAAAATAATCCATTAATTCTTTTAAATCTTCTTTTCTTTCCCTTAAAGGTGGTAATTTAACATAACCTATTTTTAATCTATAATACAAATCTTTTCTAAATTTACCCTTTTCAATTAAATTCCATAGATTCTTATTAGTAGCAGCTACTACTCTAACATCTACTTTATTAATTTTGTTACCACCAATTCTCATTAATTCTTTTTCCTGAAGCACCCTTAATAATCTTGCTTGTACTTCTATAGCAATATCACCAATCTCATCTAAGAAAATAGTCCCTCCATCAGCTTGTTCAAAAAGACCTTTTTTACCTTCTTTTTTTGCTCCAGTGAAAGCTCCGGCTTCATATCCAAAAAGCTCACTTTCAATTAATTTATCAGGTAAAGCACTAAAATTAACAGCCAAAAACGGCCCATTTTTTCTTTTAGAACTATTATGAATTGCATTTGCAAAAAGTTCTTTACCGGTTCCACTTTCACCTTCAATAAGAATTGTTAAATCAGTCTTTGCAAGCTTTTTAGCTACTTTTTTCACCTTTTTATTAGCTATACTTTCTCCAATAATATCTTCAAAATTATATTTGGCTATAAATCCTTTATTGATAAACTCCTGGTTAATACGTTTATTGTCATCAATAGTGTCTTTTTCACTTTTAAATACTGCTGTATAATAATTTGATTCCGGTAATGAAAATCTGCTTACAACATAATTTTTATTTTTAATTTCAAAAACATCTTTATTCATTGTATCAGACATTAGAAACGTAAGTAATTTTTTACTGTATATTAAATCTCTTATACATTTTCCTTTGACACTATAATTTTTTAAGTTAAATAAATTATTAAAATTAGCATTGGTTACACTAATATAACCACTGTCATCATAAACAATCAAAGCATCATTAAGACTATTAATAACAGTACTTAGATGTTCATTTAAATTAGACACTTCATTTGCAGATTGAGCAAACTTTTTAGCAATATTAATAATTTTATTTAGATAAGATCTTGAAAACTTTCCTGCCTCATGTTCTAAAACCCCTATTTTGTTAAGTATTTTTAAAATTGTTGTGAAATCAAGAATTCTAGGCCCAATATCATAGACATCTTTTACAAAGTTTGGAACTATATTTACTTCTCCCGGTGTTATAGCCACCTCAGCATTTTTTTCAACTTTATCAATATCTGGATAATAAGGATACAGATTTATATGGTCTATTTGTAATTCCTTAAAAGCTTCTATTCCAGCAAGAGCTGTTTTTTTAATATCATTAACAAATAATACATTTGTACCTGGATCTAAAAACATTATCTTATCAATTGCATCATAATTAATTGTTCTTTTTGCAATAATAATATCACAGTTATTACATAAAATATCTGTTTCTTTAAGTTCCTCATATAGTATATCACTAGATAAAATAATAAGATCATCACAAACTTTATTAGGTATTCCTTCATCAAAAGCATAACTTTTAAAAGGAATACTATCACTAATATATTCTTTAAGTTGTTTAAGAAGAGTATTTCTTGTTTGCTCAGTTCCAGTTATAAGGGTTAGACTTTTAATGTCTACCATTTTTTTGCCCCTTTAGTCATTAATTTTTTGTTTAAACATTTTATTAACCATCTGTGGATTTGCTTTTCCTTTGGTTTCTTTCATAACCTGTCCCACTAAATAACCAATAGCTTTATCTTTACCATTTTTAATATCCTCAATAACTTCAGGGTTATCATTTATAATTTGTTCTACCATTTTTTCTAGCTTATCTTCATCACTAATTTGTTTTAATCCTTTTTCTTCAACAATATCTTCTGGATCTTTACCGGTATAGAACATCTCTTCAAAAACTGTTTTTGCAATTTTTGAACTTATTACTCCATCATCCATCATTTTTAACATTTTACCAAGTAAAGCCCCATTAATTTTAGTTTCATTAATTTCCATCTTTTCTTCATTTACTAATCTTAAAAATTCACCCATTATCCAATTACTAACTTCTTTTGGATCATTAAATTTCTGAACACATTCTTCAAATAAATCAGCTAGTTGTCTTGTGTCAGTTAAGACATCTGCATCATATTCAGGTATTTCATATTCTTCAATAAATCTTTTCTTTCTAACCGAAGGAAGTTCAGGTAAACTGTCTTTTATTTCATTTTTCCAGTTTTCATCAATTTCAAGAGGTACTAAATCAGGTTCTGGGAAATATCTATAATCATTAGCTTCTTCTTTACCTCTCATTGATATTGTTTTGTTTTTATTTTCATCCCATGTCCTAGTTTCCTGAATGATTTCATTATTGTTATCAATCATCTTTCTCTGACGTTTTTGCTCATATGCTAAAGCCTTTTCTATTGCTTTAAAGGAGTTCATATTTTTTAATTCTACTTTAGTACCAAATTCTTTTTGGCCTCTAGGTCTTAAAGAAATATTGGCATCACAACGAAGTGAACCTTCTTCCATATTACAATCAGAAACTCCTAAATATTCTAAAGTCTTTTTAAGATAGTTAAGGTATTCTCTTGCTTGTTCTGGTGATCTCATATCTGGTTCACTAACAATCTCAGCAAGGGGGACACCTGTTCTATTATAGTCAACTAAACTACCAGATGATTTATCTATACTACCTTCATGAATTAACTTTCCAGCATCTTCTTCTAAATGAATTCTAGTAATACCAATTTTATGTGTTCCTTTTTCAGTTTCTACTTCTATAAATCCATCTTTAGCTAATGGAAGATCAAACTGAGATATTTGATATGCTTTTGGTAAATCTGGATAGAAATAATTCTTTCGATCGAATTTACTATAAGAAGCAATTTCACAATTTAAAGCAAGACCTGTCATTACAAGATAATCTACGGCTTTTTTATTTAAAACCGGTAATGTACCTGGTAGTCCTAAACATACTGGACAAGTATTTGTATTAGGTTTGCTACCAAATTCAGTACTACAAGAACAAAATATTTTTGAATCAGTATCTAATTGAACATGAACTTCAAGACCAATTATTGTTTCGTAATTTTTATCCATTTTCACACCTCCACCTTTATTTCAACTTAGGATACTCTATATTTAAATCAAGTATTTTCTCTAATGAATAAGCAGCTTGAATTAATTTTTCTTCTTTAAAATGTGGCCCCATAAACTGTAATCCAATTGGTAATCCATCTTTATCAAAACCACAAGGGACTGAAATTGCTGGAATCCCTGCAATATTTACTGGAACAGTAAATATATCTGCAGCATACATATCTAATGGATCTCGTTTTTCTCCAATTTCAAATGCAGTTGTTGGAGTAGTTGGTGATAAAATTAAATCAAACTCTTTAAATAAGTTATCAAAATCATTTTTAATTAATGTTCTTACCTTTTGTGCTTTGAGATAAAAATCATCATAATATCCAGAGCTTAATACATAGGTACCAAGCATAATTCTTCTTTTTACCTCATCACCAAATCCTTGTTGTCTTGTTTCAGTAAACATATCACTTAAATTATTAACATTATCTGCTCTAAGTCCATATCTAACCCCATCATATCTAGCTAAATTAGAACTCGCTTCTGCAGTAGCAATTATATAGTAAGCTGCAAGAGCATACTCTGCACCTGTTATGTCAACTTTTTTTACTTCAGCTCCAGCACTCTCTAATTTTTCAACTGCTTCCATTACAGATTCCCTAACTTCGCTATCAAAATCCATATCAAAATATTGATTTGGAATACCAATTTTAAAATCACTAACATCATTTTTAAGATACTTTGTATAATCTGGATAATCTCTATTTACACAAGTTGAATCATTTTCATCACTACCAGCTATGACATTCATCATCAATGCAATATCATCCACATTTCTTGCAAGTGGTCCAATTTGATCTAATGATGAAGCAAAAGCTACTAAACCATATCTTGATACAGCTCCATAAGTAGGCTTTAAACCTACAACACCACAAAATGAAGCAGGTTGTCTGATTGATCCACCTGTATCAGAACCTAAAGCTACTGGGGCCATTCCTGCTGCAACTGCTGCTGCAGAACCCCCACTGGAACCACCTGGAACTCTATTATCTCCCCATGGATTAACAGTAGGAAAAAAGACTGAGTTTTCTGTGGAAGATCCCATTGCAAATTCATCCATATTTGTTTTCCCAGTAATTATGCCACCTGCTTTTTTAATCTTTTCTACAACAGTTGCATTATAGGGAGGATTGTAATTTTCAAGCA
>JBEPXG010000088.1:0-6506 GCA_041642015.1 Halanaerobiales bacterium | reverse complement strand
CCAAACTGATCTCCATATTCTTCAACAGCTGACTTTGAAACTACAGCAGCACCTGGAGAAGCTAACATAGAAACAAAAGGAGTTAAAGGTTCTACTAATTCAATTTTCAATGTATAATCATCAGCAACTCTAATTCCTGATACTTCAGTTGCTTCATCGTTTCTCATTTCATCATATCCAGCAACTTTGTTAAATAACCATGCTTGAGGAGATCTTGTTTCTGGATTAATAACTCTTTCAAAACTATATTTAACATCTTGAGCTGTTATGTTATCACCATTATGAAAATATGCATCTTCTCTAAGATTAAATGTCCATACTAAACCATCATCTGAAACTTCCCATGACTTAGCTATTCCTGGCTCTATACTTTGTCCACTTGGTGTTAATCTAACTAAACCTTCTAATACATTCGCTGCCATTACTGCTTGATCCCAAGAACCTAATGCAGCTGGATCTAGTGATTTAGGATCTGTGGAAGAAAAACCGGTAAACTCTCCACCATAATTTCCCTCTGCCACAACAATTGAAGTAAACATTAGACTAAATACTAATAATAACACTACTATTGAAAATCTTCTCATATTCTCTATTTCCTCCTTGGTTTATTTAAATTGTAATTAAAACTGATTAACTACTCTCTAATCACCTCCTTAATTATAATTGACTTGTAATGTGAAATTTGAATGAATCTGATCTGTAGTAAGCCTCTACATACTCCATTGGGCCACTTTCACAATCAGCTAATGCTTCTACATAAAATAAAGCTTCATTTAAACCAATTTGTAACAGTTTATTCTCTTTTGCTCCTGCCTTTTTAATCTCTAATGTTTCATGTGTGCTTTTAGGTTTTAAAAAACAATATTTTTCTAAAAGTGTATATAAAGATTCACTTTTAAGTTCTTCTTTATGCTCAATTAAATTTTTAGCCTTTTCATAAGGAAGATATGATTCCTGAATACCAACTGGGTAATCATTAATCCATCTTAATCTTGAAAGCATAATTATTTTATCATTGTTATGTAATTTTAACTTCTTATGAATTTCTTCACTTGCACTACCAACTTCAAAGTTTAAAATATCTGCTCTTGTTGTAAATCCCTTTTCACTCATAGCTTTTGTAAAACTTTTAATTTGCATTAAAGATTGGTCTATTTTAGGATTTACAACTATTGTTCCTTTTCCTCTTTCTCTTTTAGCAACTCCTTGTTTAACTAACTCTTCTAATGCATTTCTTGCAGTCATTCTTGAAATATCAAATTTATTACTTAATTCATTCTCTGATGGAAGTAAATCTCCATCTTTTAATTGATTTTCATCAATGAATTTATATAACTGTTCCTTAATCTGATGATAGATTGGAATTACAGAATTTTTATTAATGTTCATTTGATTAATAACATCACTCATATTTTTTCACCACCAATTGACTAGTTGTATATACAATTATATTACCACAAGACTTTTCCCTAGTCAAATAATTTATTGAATTTTATAAAAATTATAAATAATATTAAATTTAAGTAATATTATTTGTAAATAAATACACTATTAACAAAAAAAGACATCTCTGAAATCAGAGATGTCTAAGAAGTTTATTTTTTTAAAAAATTAAATATTTAAATCCACTCTTTGAGAAAAATATTTAATAGCTTGATAAATAGCCATTTTAGAAGGTGTTTTATTATTTGTTTTATCCATTTTATATAACTTTAATGCTGAATAAAGACTTGTAAAATAGTGTGGATCCCAGTTTGGTGTATAGTAATTTGTATAAAATCTGAAAATCCAATCAACAGCTTTATTATATTCTTTGTTTAAAATATTAAAATATATTGGCATACTTTCTTCTAAGTTTTTAAGAGTAAAATTCATTTCAAAATCATCATATGTTTTTAAATTAGCTTCAACATTTACCATACTCTCTATTTTTTCTTTTTGCTTTTGGTCTGTCTCTTTCTCACCAATCCAATCTAAAAAGTTATTATAGGGAATAAAATCTCCATTAACTTCATCTTTTTCCCATAACAAATATATCGCTAAAGTAATCATATGATGTAAATTAACTATTCCTTCACCAGAAGCACAAATTTCTGTAAGTTTTGAAACATTTTCAAAACTATCAGTATTATATTGCAAATCTATATTATCTTTATATTTAAATCTGGATAAATACATAATATAACTAAAAATAGAATTCGAATCATGATTAGAATTTTCAATTACTAAATCTCTCATAACTGGATAAAAACAGGTAAAACTATGTCCTAAAGTTTTTGATAATGATTCAGTCCCTAAAACTAATAGATTGTTTTTTAACATTTCAGGATTATATTTTAACAATCCTAAACTATAATAATATGCATTATGTATATTACCTTTATTTATTTCTTCATTCATATTTTGTAGTGTTTTTTGATCAGCATAATCTTCTTTATATCCTATCCTATCTGCATCTATTTTAATAAATCTTCTTTCTGTCATATTTAATGCAAGAAGTTTAATAAGTTCTTTTTCTGTACTATCTGTAAAATAATTTTTTATTGATAATTCTCTTAAAAATAGTGACATTTTAATGAAATGAAAATTACCATAAGTTAAATTAGCTTCATTTAACATAATTGGAGCCATTTCATATACAAAATCAGATATATTAATATCCGATTCCTTCATATTAGACATTAATTCTTTAACCTTTTTTTGATTTTTATTTATAATCGCCTCACCAAGTTTAGAAAACAATTTATTGCCTCCTTTCAAATAATTATCTTATCTTTTAATAATATTATATCAAATCTGATTACAAAAATACACTTCTACAGGTCTTATATGTTTTAGTAAGTTATTTGACTGAAATAATAGTTAAATACATTTATAATTAAATTTAACACAAAAATATAAAATAACTCCTAAAGGAGGTTAAATTAATGAGTAATTATGAAATTATAAAAGCTAAGGAAATGGGAGAAGGACAAGGTGCTAAAGTTAAACGTCTTTTCCCTAGTAGAAATTATCCAGCACATTTTGATCCTTTTGTTCTTTTGGATGAATTTTTTGTTGAAAGTCCAGCAAGTTTTCCAGATCATGAACATCGTGGTTTTGAAGCAGTAACCTATATGGTGGAAGGATCTTTTATACACAGTGATAATTTAGGAAATAATAGTGAAATTCAAGAAGGTGGATTACAAACCTTTAATGCTGGTAAAAGTTTAATCCATTCTGAAAAACCAGGTGAAACAGGCTTCAGTCATGGAATACAATTATGGGTTAACTTACCTCAAGATAAGAAAAAATCTGAACCAAGTTATCAATCAATAAAACAAACGCAAATTATTAAAGATGAAGAGGATATTAAAATCAGAAAAGTTTTAGGTGATGATATATCCGTTAAACTTAATACACAAGTAGATTATTATGATATATGGTTAAATAATAAGGCATCTATTCAACAACTATTAAAATCAACACATAAAGGTATTCTCTATTTAATTGAAGGTAATATAAAAATAGAAAATATAGATGAAGATATTAATGAAGGTAATGCATTACTTTTTAATAAGTTTGAAAAACTAGAAATAAAAGCACAAGATAAGGCTAGATTAGTATTAATCACGGGTAAACCATTAGATCAAGAAATAAAAATAAGAGGATCATTTGTAGAATAGATAAGATTATAATAATGTATTATCAAATATATTTTAGAGGCTTTTAATAGCCTCTTTATTTTTTTGTTTATTAATAATATAATTAATTTATGATATTATTTTATATAATAGAACAAACAGATTAAATTTTTTAGCAATATATGTTATAATTATGTTTATGTATTTATAAAGGAGGGAAAGCAAATGGTTGATGAAAACAATATTAAACAAGACATATTACAGTACATAAAAGAAGATAAAGATGTACATGAAGAATGGGTAGAAGATAATTTCCCAATAGATATAGCTGAAACTCTTTCAACCATAGAAAACGGACAAGTTAGAGACTTTACTGAACTTCTAAATAGTGAAGATCTTGCTGAAATTATTGAACAGTCTGATGAAGAACTACAGATTCAGATATTAAAAACTAAAACAATTGATCAAATTACAGAAATATTCTCATATATGGCTAAGGACAATGTAGCTGATATATTGGGTAACCTTCCGATTAAATTAGGTAAAGAATTATTAAAACAGATGCGTCAAGATGAAGCAAATACAATTAAAAAACTACTTGGCTATGATATAGAGTCTGCCGGTGGTATAATGACAACTGAATATATAATATTAAAAAAAGATATGTCAATTGGTGAAGCTTTAGATAAAATTAAAGAGATTGCTCCAAAAACAGAAATTATAGATACTATTTTTATAATGGATAGAAATAAAAAATTAATTGGTGCAGTTGATCTAAGAGATATTCTAAATAATGATTATGGAATGAAGTTAGAAGAAATTATGGATGATAATATTATTTCCGTAAATGCTGAAACTGACCAGGAGTTAGTTGCTCAACAGGTTGCTAAATATAATCTTTCTGTTATACCAGTTGTAAATAAAAACAATAACTTATTAGGTATAATTACTGTAGATGATATAATTGATGTAATTGAAGCTGAAAACACAGAAGATATGTTTAAAATGGTCGGTATTGATGAAGAAGAAAGTATTAATAGCCCAATATGGAAATCAATAAAAAGAAGATTACCCTGGCTTTATATCAATTTAGGTACTGCTTTTTTAGCAGCTCTAACAGTAGGTTTATTTGAAGATGTAATATCACAAGTTGTTGCATTGGCAGCAGCAATGCCTATTGTTGCTGGAATGGGTGGAAATGCTGGTACTCAAACATTATCTATTGTTATTCGTGGAATAGCACTTGGAGAAATTGAAGATAAAAATAAATGGAAATTACTTTTTAAAGAAAGTACATTAGGAATAATACATGGTATTGCAATTGGTCTTATGACAGGTCTTATTCTATATTTACTTTATGGAAATCCATATCTAGGTCTAATAATATTTGCTTCAATGATTATAAACTTATTATTAGCTGGCCTATTTGGATTCTTAATACCTATTGGACTTCAGTCTCTTGGAATTGATCCAGCATTAGCTTCTGCTATATTTTTAACAACGGCAACTGATGTATTTGGTTTCTTCGCTTTCTTAGGATTAGCTAAAGTATTTATACATTTATTATAGATTTTAATATATATTTTTTTAAATTTTAAAAAATAAATTTAAATAATAAAGTGGACTTTGAATTTTAAAACAAAGTCTGCTTTTTTTATTTAAAAGAAAATTTCAAAAAGTTGTAAATAGTAATATATTTACACTTTAACTTCACTTTTTTCTACTATCATTTCTATAAGGTATCCAATAATTATAATTGATATCAATGTAAATATAAATCTAATAGATGCAAATTTAACTCCTAGAAATTTTATTTCAACACTAATTTGAGGTATTTTTAATGAGGCCCAAACACCTAAAAAGATCATTACATTACTTATTCTCGCCTTTTTTCTTAATAGTTCAGCAGCAATTGGAAATGCTATATATAAAGGTCCAGTTGGTAGAGTACCTAAAAATATAGATAACAGCATTCCCTTTAGACCAGAATTTTTACCTAAATATTTATTTATTAGTGATTTTGGAACCCAAACATCAGCTAGTCCCATCAAAATTAATACTGCAGGAAAAATAGTAATCATTTCAAGACCATATCTTTGTGAAATATCCATTGTAGATTTTATTTGTTCTGGGAAAAAAATATATAAAACAATTAATATGATTCCTATAATCAAAATATACTTTATAGATTTGTAAATCCCATTTTTGATTTTATCTTTTACATTTGTCTTCTCTTTATCTTTTTTCACATTAACACCCCAATTATAAGTGAAATAATTATTGCAAATATGAAGGCAAATACATTTCTTAGTATTGTAATTTTCTTACCTAATTCTTTCAATTCGACTGGTAGTGTTATGAAACCAACCATAGTTAAAGTTGTTATGAAAGCTGCTACAGGAGTATATGAGGCACCAGCTTCTATTAACGAACCTGCTAATGGTAATGCTACTAAGCTTGGTATCATTGTTATTGCACCAAATAATGAAGCCAGTACTATTTGAAGTATACTTTCATTTGAACCAAGATAATTTCGTATCATTTCAGGTGGTATAAAACCAAAAATTAAACCAATCAATACAATAATAACTAGCATCATTGGTAAAAGATTTACTGCTTTGACTAATGACATAACTAATGCTTTTTTTGCTTTTGTTTTATTTTTTAGTATTGTAAAAATTAATAATGATAAAGTAATACCATTTATAATTATCGCTACCATTATTACACTTCCTTAATATATTTAAACAGTTCAATTTTTATTTCATTTAACTTTTCTTTTAAAGAATAAGAAAAGTTACTGTTTTTCCATTTTGAAACTGTAATCCTTATACTTCCCATAAACACTGATGCAAAAACTTCTGGATTTATATCTTTTTTTAT
>JBEPXG010000087.1:0-6533 GCA_041642015.1 Halanaerobiales bacterium | reverse complement strand
AAAAACTTAATGATACTTTCTTTTCCACCACTTATGATAATATTAGTTTTAGTTAGTTTTTTGGGACCCGGATTATTTAATGTAATTTTGGTCTTAGGATTATTAGGATGGCCTAGAATCTGTCGTTTGATTAGAGCAGAAATTATGAGGATAAAACAAAGTGAATACATAATGGCAGCTAATGCAATAGGAACCCCTAGTTATAAGATACTTATATTTCATTTACTGCCCAATGCATTTCCTTCTGTTTTAGTAGCAGCTACATTTGGAGCAGCACGAGCAATTATACTAGAAGCATCATTAAGTTTTTTAGGAATGGGAGTTCAACCTCCTACAGCTAGCTGGGGTAACTTACTTAGTGATGCTCAGTCAATGGGGGTATTAGGTTCTATGCCCTGGATTTGGATACCTCCAGGGGTAATGATTGTGATTGCTGTTCTTTCTATTAATTTTGTGGGTGATGGTTTAAGAGATGCTTTAGATCCAAAAATGAGAAGTTGAGAATTTAGTATTAAAAGGAGGATTTAAAAATGAAAAAGTTATTTATTTTGTTTGTTGTAGCATTGTTATTAGTAAGTGTTGTTTCTATGGGAGTGGTGGCTCAGAGTGATCAAGAAGTAATTAGAGTAGGAATGTGGAGTTCGCCTGGAAATATGAGTGCTATTAATGCTGACTCAAGTTATGGATATTTTGTTGTTACGTTTCTTTATGATACATTAGCAGAAATGCGACCTGATTTTTCTTTTAAGGGAAGATTAGCAGATTCTTGGTCTGTATCTGAAGATGGCAAAACCTTTACTTTCAATTTGAATTCTGAGGCTAAGTGGCATGATGGTAATGATCTTACAGCTGAAGATGTATTGTTTACAATTAAAACTGTTGCATCTCCTGGTGTAGAAACCAATAGGGGAAGTGCAATACGTGCAATAGTTGGATTAGATTCTAGTGGCAAAATGGCTGAGGATCAAGAAGAAATTGAAGGTGTAGAAGTACTAGGAGATCATCAAATTGCGATTACTACAAAATCTGCATTAGATCCAGCAAGATTTTTAGAACAGTTTGCAACTAATCTGTATATAGTACCTAAACATTTACTTGAAGATGTCGCACCTGAAGAACTTTCTAGATCAGAAGTTCTTTTAAATCCTAAAGTTGGTAGTGGTCCATTTAAATTTGTCAGTTATGAAACAGATCAATATATAGAGTTAGAAAAAAATGAAGAATATTATGGAGAACAAGCTAAAGTAGATAAGATTTTTATTAGAATTGTTGATGCTTCTTCAATAGCAGCTCAATTAGTAAGAGGTGAAATTGATGTATCTGCTGGTCCAGGGATAGGAGAAGTTCCTTTACAAGATTGGAATTTGGTACAAGAAGCGGATAATGTTAGAACTGTAACTGAACCTGCATTAGGTTATCAGTTTATGCCTATAAATAATTCGCGTGAATATTTCGAAGAAGTAAAGGTTAGGAGAGCTTTTCTAAAAGGGATTAATAGAAACTTATTAGTTGAACAGTTATACCAAGGAGAAGCTGTAATAGCAAATGGACCAATTTCTCCAGTTGTTCCTTATCATAATGAAGATTTAGAGCCTGTAGAATATGATCCTGAAGGTGCTCGCGAATTGCTAGAAGAAGCTGGTTGGGACTTTAGTAGAGATGTAACATTATTAGTACCAACTGGAAATAAGCAAAGAGAGTTATCCGCCAATATTATTCAGGCAAACTTAAGTGAAATTGGAGTAAGTGTAAAAATACAACAACAAGATCTACCATCAGTAATAGGTGCTGTTATGTCTGGTGAATATGATATGACACTACTAGGATGGACAGATACTTTTGATCCTGATCATTTAAGTTCAACCTTTCAAACAGGTGGACAGTATAATTTAACTAAATATTCAAATGAAAAAGTTGATAATTTAATAGATGAAGCTGGAGGAGCGAGAGATCCTGAAGTAAGGAAAGAACTTTATGATGAACTACAAGTTATATTACAACAGGAAGTACCAGCAGTATTCCTATATTATCCAAATATGTTGGCAGCAGTTAATACAAGACTAGAAAATGCTGACCCTTCAATATTCCCATTTGAGGTTAGAGCATATGAATGGGATATAAAGGACGGTGAATAAAGTTTTGGGTAATAATATAGATAAAGTCGAAATATATTTAAAAGAAAATTTCGATGAAAACTTAGAACAGATAAGAGAATTTTTACGCCATCCTAGTATTAGTTATACAGGAGAAGGTATAAAAGAAACTGCTGAACGTATAAGTGTTATGATTAAAGATTTAGGTGGTAAAGCAGATGTTGTTTCAACAGAAGGGCATCCTATTGTTTTTGGTAGATTAGACCAGGATGCTGAAAAGACAGTTATGGTTTATGGCATGTATGATGTAATGCCAGCCGATGAACCGGATTGGTCTGTTGATCCCTGGGCTGCTGAAATTAAAGAACTACCTAAGTTAGGTAAATCTATAGTTGCCAGAGGTGCAGTTAACACAAAAGGCCCTCTGGCGGCCTTTTTTAAAGCAGTTGAAGGCTATCAGAAAGCAGTGGGTAAACTACCGGTTAATTTGGTTTTCGCCATTGAAGGTGAAGAAGAAATGGGAAGCAGGCATTTTGTTCCCTTTATTGAGGATAATTTAAAAGAATTAGCTGATGTAGATGTTGTATTATTTCCATTTTTCAGCGAAAATGAAAAAGGCATACCATATATGACATTGGGGACTAAAGGTATTTTATACTTTGAACTAGAAGTTCAAGGAGGTAAGTGGGGTGCCCCCACAAAAAGAGGTATCCACGGTTCCTATAATGCTTGGGTTAAAAATCCAATTTGGAGGCTTATACAGGCTGTTAGTACATTTACTGATAAGGATGAAAATGTACAAATTGATGGATTTTTTGATAATGTAGATCCTCTCCCCGAAGAAGAACTTAAATTAATCAAAAGTCAAATAGAATCTGGTTTAATGGATGAAGAAACATTTATGGAGTATAACAATGTTGAAAAGTTTAAAGATGACCTAAGAGGTCTTCCTCTTTGGGAGAGGCTTTTTAGCCAACCTCAGTTTAATATTGATGGGATAGTAGGTGGGTATACAGGTGAAGGTACTAAAACCCTCCTGCCACATAAGGCAACTATAAAAATGGATGTAAGAACTGTTCCTTCAATGGATCCTGATCGCGTAGTAAAATTAATAAGAGATCATCTTGATAAAAATGGATTTAATGATATTAAAATGAATGTATTAAATAAATACTACTGGTCTAAACTAAGCTTAAAAGAAGATTCAGTTCAAGCCATGTTAAAGGTTTATAAAAAAATGGATAAAAAAGCAATTGTATGGCCAGTAAATCCAGGTTCTGCCCCATACTATGTGTTTGAAAGAATCATGGGAGTTCCTTATGTTACAGGTGGTCTTGGTCATGGAAGCCGGCAGCATTCCAATGATGAATACTGTACAGTACCGGGTTTACTTGATTTTGAAATATCGATTGCACGCTGGTTAAATTACTATGCTGAGATGGCAAGTAGTTAAAGATATATTATATTAATAAAAAACAAAGGAAAAAGAGATTTATTAAAAGGTGGTTTATAATGAACAAAAAAAATTATTCAGGATATGAATCTTATCAATATCTAAAACCTGGTCAAGACTATAAAAACTTTAAGTTAGCTAAACAGGTAAATAGGGTAGCTCCTTATGAAAACAAATTAACTAAAAAAGAACAAGATAGAGTTGAAGAAATATTTGAAAACAATTTGATTATTTCTGTCCATGAGCATCCACGTATTCTTCCTGAAGATATTAGTGAACTAACTGAAATGAATTCTCTTGGGAGAGAGTTTACAGGTTATCAAGGTTTATCTGTATCAGGAATGGATGCTGTATTTGATAACTTTTTAGATGGTTCATGTATAATAACTTCCAAAAATGGCTGGAAATGGAGAGATATATTATATAATTTAGGAATGAAATACTGTGATATTGCCCATCAAGACATGTATGTTAGAGCAGAAAATGTACAAGATATTATAGATGCTAAAAAAAATAATCAGGTTGCTTTAGTACCTTCCTTAGAATCTTCAACAATGATTGAAAACGAATTAGATAGAATAGATATCTTATATGGTTTCGGTGTTAGGTGTATGGGGATTGTTTATAGTGAATCAAATAGTTTGGGAACTGGTTTAAGAGAAAAAAGAGATGGTGGTCTAACAAAGTTTGGCGAAAAGGCAGTTGAACGAATGAATAAAATTGGAATGGCCATTGATGTATCTCATGCAAGTAAACAAACTTGTCTGGATGTTATTGAAAAAAGTAATCATCCAATATTTATAAATCATGCGGGAGCGAGAAGTCTATGGAATATAAATAGACTTAAATCAGATGAAGTAATTAAAGCTTGTGCTGCCAAAAATGGAGTAATAGCTGTAGAAGCTGCTCCCCATACAACAATAACAAAAAACCATCGAGCACATAGTTTAGAATCAGTTATGGAACATTTTGAATATATAGTTGATTTAGTAGGAATTGACCATGTAACTTTTGGTCCTGATACAAACTTTGGTGACCATGTAGCTTTACATGATGAGTTCAGAAAATATCTTTCTATTGATGAAATGAATAAAAAAGACACTCCAGACTATCCTAAAGTTGAATATGTTGAAGGATTAGAAAATCCATCTGAAAATTTTCATAACATAATTGGTTGGTTGGTTAAAAACAATTATTCTAATGATGATATCAGAAAGGTAGTTGGAGGTAATACAATAAGATTATTAAAAGAAGTCTGGGTTTAGTTAAAATAAAAGGTCATATTAATATAGCTAATAAATGGTAAAAATACTGAGATTAATAACTATAAAGTACTTACTTCTGAAATTTAAGGTAAATTTACCTATATATAGTGAATAAACCAATATTGATTAATATAAAATAGAGGAGTATACTATAGGTGAATAGATGTAAAAGGTAATTATTGTTTGTTTAAATAAGGGGCTTTTTATAAGGAGGGGTTTTAGATGTATATGTATATTATCTCCTTTATTTTGGTATCATTAATAGTCGCTTATATTTTGCAAGTATCTTTTAGAAAATTAGAAGTACCAGGTGGATATTGGAATAGATTGATAGGTTCTGCCTTTGGTGCAATAGTTGGTGACCTAACATTAGGTGATTGGGGATGGATGTTCGGGGGTTATAACGTTATAGCTGGAGCTATAAGTGCTTTTGTAATTGGTGCTATTTATATTTATATTATTAGTAAATCTAGTTTTGGAAGACATAGACCAGCTAAATCAAGTTAGATTTCAGTAAAAGCCCCTTATTTTAATACGTGCAGCTTGAATTTAATAATTAAATATAAAAATAAAAGTCTAGTATTTTAAAGTTTTAATATGTAACTTTAAGATGCTAGATTTTTTTATTCAAATTGAAATTATATCAGAAAAGGAAGTATTTTAGATTTAGATAATTTATATAATAAGGTATAGAAAAATAAAGGAGATGATTTATTATGAAAAATCTGTTTTATATTTTCATCATAATAAGTATAGTTACTTTATCAAGTGGTATTGTAATTGCACAAACAAATCAAGTTCAGTTAATCGAGAAATTAATTGAGATCAGATCAATTGATAATGATATTGAAAGGCTTCAAGAGTATGATAAATTGGTTGATTCTCTTAACATAGTTGATGATATGAAAACTGATGAAATAATATCAACTGATAAATTGATTGTAAAACATAGTGGAAGTGGAATGAAAACAACAAGACCATTTGAAACAAAAGGCCCTTGGGAAATTCAATGGAATGCTCAAGGAGATATATTTCAAATATATTTATATAATGAGTCAGGAAGTTTAGTAGATATTGCAGCAAATCAAATGGGTACTGGTGAAGGTTCATTTTATAGTCCTAAAAAAGGTAGTTTCTATATAGAAGTAAATGCTATGGGTAAATGGGAATTGAAAATAGTTGATTTGAGTAATTAACATAAAATAGCCATTTTATTTGGAATTCATAGTAGGATTTTGTTTTAAAGTTCTAGAAGTTAGATAAAAGAGTAGTTATTATAGAATAATTATTTAAATAAAATGAGGAGATGAAAAATGAAATTTATAAAACCTAAAATAATAATAAGTAAATGTTTAGGCTTTGAAGCTTGCTATTATAGTGGCCAGATTTTTAATATTGATTTTTTAAAAAAATTAGAAAAATATGTAGAGTATTATCCGGTTTGTCCAGAGATGGAGATTGGTTTAGGTGTTCCAAGACAGACAATAAGAATAGTATATGATAAAGAAAATGATAGTTTGAGATTGATTCAACCAAAAACCAAAAAAGATCTTACACAAAAGATGAATAATTTTTCTGAAGATTTTTTAGATCAATTCGATGATATTGATGGTTTTATATTTAAAGAAGGATCACCATCATGTGGTAATAAAGATATAAAAGTTTATTCAGGTATAGAAGGACAGGTTATTCATAAAAATGGAATTGGCTTCTTTGCACAAA
>JBEPXG010000086.1:0-6534 GCA_041642015.1 Halanaerobiales bacterium | reverse complement strand
TAATAGAAGCTCCTTTCAAATCTTATTTTTGATTTGGTGGGAAAGGTTCACATATAATAAAGTTAATATGGATTATATGGAGGTTAATAATATGATTGAATTTTTAGCAGGATATAGTCCTGTAACTCAAGCACTTTTTGCTACACTTTTTACTTGGTTTTTGACTGCCTTAGGTGCAGGTTTAGTTTTCTTTTTTACAGATGTAAAAAGAAGTGTCCTTGATGCTATGCTTGGTTTTGGTGCAGGTGTTATGATTGCAGCTAGTTACTGGTCACTATTAGCTCCCGCTATAGAGATGGCCGAAAACCAAGGATATATACCCTGGGTTCCTGCAGTAACTGGATTTTTACTTGGAGGAGGATTTTTATATCTCGTAGATAAAACATTGCCTCATTTACATTTAGGACTTAAAGTAGATGAAGCAGAAGGTATTCACACTACCTGGCAAAGGAGTATACTTTTAGTTTTAGCTATTACTCTACATAACATTCCTGAAGGTTTAGCTGTTGGGGTTGCATTTGGTGCAGCTTCTTTTAACCTTCCTTCAGCTTCAATTGCAGGAGCTGCAGCCTTAGCACTAGGTATCGGAATTCAAAATTTTCCAGAGGGAACTGCTGTTTCTGTTCCTTTAAAAAGAGAAGGATTCTCTTCCCTTAAAAGTTTCAATTATGGACAAATGTCTGGGATGGTCGAACCAATTGCTGGCGTTATCGGGGCATGGGCAGTATTAAGTATGCGTCCTCTTCTTCCATATGCACTATCTTTTGCTGCTGGAGCTATGATCTATGTTGTTATAGAAGAACTAATACCAGAATCACAATCTGAAGGTACTGACATAGCAACACTCGGTGCAATGTTAGGCTTTTCAGTCATGATGCTTTTAGATGTAGCTCTTGGTTAAATATATATTAATAATAAAGGGGTTAATGAACAATTTCATTAACCCCTAATACTTATATTAATCATCTGGCCATTCTAAAAATTCAACTCTTCTGGCCTTAACTCTATAATTTTTTTGTCTGTTTTCTTCTTTGCCGGTTAGATATGTACTAATCATACCCTCAACTCCAGCTAATTTACCTTTCTTTAAATACTCACTACATCTTTTTGCTCCTGGACCCCAGTTAATTACATCAACAAAATCAGTATCAATCTCTCCTTCTTTGCTACGATAGTTCCTCTGAACAGCTAATGTAAATGTACAGTAATCAATTTCATTTTCTGATTTTTTTAGTTTAGGATCATCTACAAGCCGTCCTGTTAGTATTACATTGTTTATCATTAAATCACTCCTTTTCCATATTATACCAAATATAGATGTAATTAACAAGAAATAGAGTTAAATTTTTCCATTTATCAGGACGCTTGTTAAAATATAAAAACCCTCTCAGTAAACAAATTTTTATATTTGCCTACCTCAAGGGTTTTAATTATTAATTTTATATTTTAATTAAAAGTTATATTCTCAATATAAACATCGATATCTCCACCACATACCCAACCTATTTTTGCTGCTTCTTTTCTAGTTAAGTTAAATGATATCATACCTGATTTATTTTCTTCTAAAAGCTCTTTAGCTCTATTTATAATATCTTTCTCTTGGTTCCCACCACCAATTGTTCCATAAGTATTACCATCAGGATAAACAATCATGCTGGTTCCTGTATCACGTGGACTTGATGATTTAGCATCTACTATTGTAGCTAATGCTAAACTTTCATACTTACCTTCAGAATCTACAATTTTTTCAAGTAATCTTTTATTCATCTTGTAGCCTCCTTACTTTTACGATTTCGCCTATAATAGCTACTGCGATCTCTGATGTAGTTTCAGCTCCAATATCTAGTCCAATTGGAGTATAAACTGTATCAAGTTGTTCTTCACTTGTTTTATCTACTTCTCTTAACTTATCAAATACTTCTTTTATTTTTTTAGAACTTCCTATCATTCCAACATATTTTGCCTTTGTATCAATTACTTCTCTAAGTACATCATAATCAAACTGATGACCTCTTGTGATAATTACAATATAATCATTTTTTTCAACCTTGAAATCTTTCAAAAAGTCAGTATATTTTTGTACTATTGTATGATCTGCTTCAGGAAATCTATCTTTATTTAAAAAGTCTTCCCGATCATCAACAACAGTAATTTCAAAGTCCATTAAACTTGCAATTTTAGATACTTGATTAGCAATATGTCCTGCTCCAAATAATACTAATCTGGGATTGTCAGTTAATGGTTCTATATAGATCTGTATTATACTACCATCTTCTAATTTTAATTCTTTAGTATCAGGGTTACTCATCTTTAATATTTTACTTCTACCAAAACTTTTAATTATACTATCTAGTTTTACTTTGCTATTTTCATCACTATAAATTACTTCTTCATCTGATAAAGCAACCTTTTTTTCCTTTAGTTCTTGATATTTATTATCAGCATCAATTACAGTAACCACAGCCACATCTTTGGTCTTTTCTGTAAGATCATTTAATTTTTTGTAAAAATTTATGTTCATTTTTTTCACCTCTTAGTTTTATTGATTCTTATATTTCCAATATTCATTATATAAAATTTAAATCCTTTTTAAAAGTTATACAAATATTTATTGTTTTATTTGTTCTTTTTTTCTATTCTTTTTAATGCTTTCAAACCTTCTCTAGTGCTTAAATTAGAAAGTTCATTATTATTGATATAATCTTTAACAACTTCAGGTTCTGTATAAGAATAATCTCTTAATATCCATCCAATTGCTTTTTGGATAAAAAATTCATCAATATCTTTTAATCTTTTTATTATATCAAATAATAATTCTTGGTCTGTATCTTCTTTATAACCTAATTGAAATAATAAAGCTGTTCTTTGTAACCAAATATTATTTGAATCAATCCATTTATCTGTATATTTAATTTTAAATTCAGGATACTTTTTTAAATATGATCCAATAATCTTTTTAGCAGTTGTATCTACTGTATCCCACCAAGAATTATTAATAATCATATATTCCATTAATTTTATATCATCTTTTTTATATTGTTTTTGATATCTTTGCATTAAATCCATAGCAAAATAGTGTAGTTCTCTTTTTTCATCAGACCAGAGTGTTTTAATTACTCTATCTAGTTCACTCTTAGGAGGTTTATTTTCCATTCTCATTAAATGCCGGCTTATCTTTCTTCGTTCTGTAGCTTGAATACCAAAAAATTCGAATTTATCTCTCATATAACTTTTCATCTGTTCTGCATTCTCCGGATTTTTATGTTCTTCAAATATACTCTTGAGTTCATCTATATATTGGTTTGTGTTAAAACTATCATTCATTGTTTTTACCTCCTAAATATATATTAAAATCACTTCTAATAAGCTGAGCTGGTTTTATATTAATAATTTTAATCTTATCATTTTTGATTTTAATTATATCATTATCTTTAATTAGCAACTTTAATGTTAATATTTCCTGATCATAATAGTTAATAAAATTATCAATTAATAGATGGAATCTACCATTTTTATCTACTTTAATCAATCTACCATCAGAAGTTATTATTTGAAAAGAGTTTTTCTTAATGGCTTTATTTTTGTTATTATTTTTTATATTAATCTGTCCAATGATAATAGAGCTTAAGTCTATATTTATTTTGTTTGGTTTATGTTCAGTATTTAATTTCTTTGAAAGTAATATATCTCCCTCGTTACTATAAACTGAAAACTGATTGAAATAACTTGAGTTATCATCAAATGAACTTAATTTATGTAGATAAAAACTTAATCGTAAGCTTTCTTCTGTTTTTAAATTAATATTATTCATTTTTAGTAAATTTTCGTTTTTTAAATACTTAATTTTTATATCTTGTTTTGAAACAATTACACTTTCTTCAATTAAGCTTAAGTGTTTATCTAGTTCGACTAATAAGTAAAGATCATCTAAATCATACTTTGAAGTATTTGTCAGTTGATAAGTACTTTTGGTTAAGTTTTCATCACTTAATCTATTAGGTATTATTCCACCTGATATATCTATTGGACTTTTAAGTTCTTCTATAGGTGGTTTTAATTTATCAGAGGCATCTGTTATTTCAAGATTCGAAAAGTTAACCATATCTTGTGTATAACAAAAGAATCCAAACTTACCTGAAGGTAGTTTGCCTTTATAGTCAATTATTAACTGATCATCTATATATAGTTTAAAACTATTTTCTAAATATACTGCTTTAAAATTATATTCAACTTCTTTATGCCATGCTAAACCTACTTCTCTTTTATCATACAATATATCACCTGGGATTTCCAGATTATTAATAGTTCTATTTTTATAATAAAAGACATGACCTTCAGTCCCATGGACTCCACCTGCATCCCAGGACCAAACATAAGTATCATTAATATCTTGAAACCCAAAAACAAGACCAAACTGATCATTTTGATATGTTGTACCATCTACTTTGATTTTACCTGTGATTGTCTTGTTTATTATTTCTTGGTTTAATAAATAAAATACTGATTCATTTTTATCTAATACTTGTTTTACTGAACTATTATCTTGACCATGGTACCAATAACCTCCATTTACATCGTAAAAAGTACTCAGATCAATATAATTTTGACTGAAAGTTATTGTATTAAATAATATAACAAACACGATAGTTGATACTAAAATCATTTTTTTATTTAACTTTATCATTTATATTACTCCCTTCTATTATTACCAAATATAGTTTAAGTTAAGAGATAATCCCTTATTATCTTCTGATAATTCTGTAATATTATTGTTAAAATTGGTGAAATTATATGATAATTTTAAAGATAAATTATCATTAATTTTCCTATCTAAACCAATAAGATATCCATTATCATTAATATTATTTAAATCATCAAATAATGCCCTATATTCAAGACCAAGAGTCCAATAGTTTCTTAATTTAAAAGATAAAGTATATCTATTTAGTTTAATATTGTTTTTAACACTACTATTTGATGATAATAGTTCTTCAAACAGCTTATTATGACTAATATTAAAGTTTACTTTATCTGAAATTAGATAATTTAATTTAATATTATTTTTAATTAAGTTCTCTTTTTGAGTTATAAAATCTGTTTTTATATTTGCTTTATCTAAATAATTATAGTAAATATTTATAGAACTATTTAGAGGTCTATACTTAAATTCTATTTCCTTTTCTTTATTTTCTTCTTTTATGTTACTATTCAAATCATTACTAATATAATCTTTAATACTTAACGAATAATATATTGATGAATTTAAGAAATCACTATATTTATAGTTAATTCTCTTTTTAACATAAGTGCTCTTTTTGTTTTTAACATTTTCAAAACGAATAGATATTTTTCTATTAAGATTATTATAGTTTAGAACTGATCTCACAGCAGTTCTTTTTTCTTTATAGTTATTATTTATATTTTTAAAATATTCAATCTGATTTACAGAAAGTTCTAAATCATTATTGATTTTTAATTTATACTTATATACTTCTTCTTTATCCAAATCATCTATAAAATAATCATTTTTCTCATATCCAAGAGAACTTGTACTATTTAAATTGTATTTTAAACCTTTTGTTCTTTTTATTTTATTATTATTTTCTAGATCAAGTAAGCTATTATAATATAGATTAAACTTTTTATTTTGAAATTTATAACCTATTAATCTGTTTTCAAGATCAATAACTTTATTTTGATAATTAAAATGTTTATTATCTTGTCTATATTTTAAGGATACTTGATAGTAATCTTTATCATTTACCATATTTTGTAATATTCCCCAGGATATAACTAAATTTTCTGAATATTCTAGTTCTAAGTCATTACTTAGACTTCTTTTTGTTTCGGAAAGTAGATTATTATGATTAATTTTATATTTAGTATTTAAACTCAATCTATTATTAATCTTATTTTCTAAAACAGTTTTATAACTATATTTTTTACTTCCTATATTATTTTCTAAATGTTTATATTCTAGATTAGCTCTATATTTATCATTAAACCTTTTATCTAAAATAAAATTATGCTCCTCTTTTGTAATACTTTTTGATAAGTTATTAGCAATATCTTTTTTTATACTATATCCATTTATTAATAACCCAGTTTTAAATAATTTATTATACTTCAATCCATAACTCTTTTCATTTTTATCAAAGATATTACTTTTAAAGTAATTATCACCATTATCTAAACTAATATTTCTTCTTTCAGTCTTTTGTTTCCAATTTTGATATTCAAAAATAATACTTCCCATTGAATTTGGACTATATCCCAATACAAGACCTGATAGATTCTCTTTCTCTTTTTTATTAACTCTATAAATTTTAAGATCTATATTTTTACCTAAATTATTTTTAAATTTTGATATGGTGTAATCATTTGTAATATTTTCTTTTATTTTGTATTCTAAAGTAAGTTCATAGTTATACTCAAGATTATTAGCAAAAAAAATAAGGGGATTAAAGTTAACCTTACCCTCTTTATAATTTATCTTATAATCAACACCTTTTTTTAAGCTTACTATCTCTAATA
>JBEPXG010000085.1:3454-6602 GCA_041642015.1 Halanaerobiales bacterium | reverse complement strand
CGACGCTCTTCCGATCTCGTTGTTCTAAATGTGGTAAAGTTAAAAAATCTAATCGTAATGGCAATTTATATTCTTGCAGTTGTGGTAATCATGTTCATTCTGATTTAAACGCTGCTAGAAATCTAGCAGATAAATTTCTTCATACTTTAGAACAACAATCTGCTTAGGTGGTAATAGTCTAAGTGCTTGAGTGCCTATACTAATTTATTAATTAGAATTATACTATTGAAATGTATAATTGGCTATCTTAAGAGGGTTGATGGCACAACCTAAAATCGAAGTCATATTGGACTACTGGAAACAGACTGTCCTCTAATCATTCGATAACCTCGTAAAGGCCTCGATGGCCTAATACCGAAACTATCATTGCGTAGTACATAAGAAAGTTTCGGTGCAAGTTCCTTTTAGGAATCCTCGTTCATGATGTTTTTTAGAATGGGCGGGGAGGATGTCAATAAATAAATAAATTAAAGGGTGCTGGAAAACTCCCTCACCCTTTAAATATCGTCTATTACTATCTTTTTTCTTTAATGCGAGCTTTTTTACCTTTTCTTTCTCTTAGGTAATATAATTTAGCTCTTCTTACATCCCCTTTTCTTAAAACTTCAAACTCTTTTATTTTAGGTGAATGTATTGGGAAAGTTCTTTCAACTCCTACACCGTGAGAAAACTTTCTAACTGTAAAGGTTTCACTTGAGCTACTACCTTTTCTTGAAATTACAACTCCTTCATACTGTTGAAGTCTTTCTTTACCACCTTCAACAACTTTAACCTTTAAACGAACAGTATCACCAGCTATAAATTCTGGTATATCGTCTCTCATGTTTTCCTTATTTATGTTGTCGATAATATTCATCATCGTACCTCCTTTCAGAAACTTAAATATTATTAATATTTATTAGGACAGAAGTCTATCCATTATTATTGAAGCTGCACTTCTGACCGAAAGATGATTATAATCTGTATTACCTTCAATTGGTTCTAAAAGATAATCAGATTTATCAATAATTTCTTTTGTTAATCCCCAACCAGTACCAAATATTACTAAATATGGACTATTAGTTTGGTCTATTTCTTCTTTTAAACTTTTAAAAGTTATTGTCTTTTTACTTCTCTGAGCACTAGTAGTAACTATGACAGGTTTTTCACCAGTTCGATCTTCAATATCTTCTACTGTATCATCTAAGGTATCTGTTATTTACATTACTTTAAAGGCTTCATGTCTTGTGCTGTTATAATCAGCTCCAAAACCACTTGTCCAGTAGTCACGCATTCTTTTAACTAAAGATTGTTGTGACTTAAGTTGATTTACTACATAGTACTTATTTATACCATAAGTTCTAGCTGCTCTAGAAATATCATGTAGATCATAATTAGTTACTGTGGTTGTAATTATATCACCATCTTTATTATATACTGGATGATGTAATAGTGCAATAAATACGTTTTTATTCATTATTAGGATCTCCTTTAACTTCTTTTTTTATTTCTTCTAGCAGCTCTTTTTGAGTATCAGTTAATTTATTTTGATCTATTAAATCAGGTCTTATTAAATAAGTCCTTTTTAATGCTTGTTTTTTACGCCATCTATCAATTAATTGATGATTTCCACTTGTTAGTACGTCAGGAACCTTCATGTTTTTAAACTCTCTTGGACGAGTATAGTGTGGATAGTCTAATATTCCATTATAGAAAGAATCATGTTTTTTTGATTCATCAGCTCCAAGTACATCTGGTATCATCCGTGAAACTGAATCAACTAATACCATAGCAGGAATTTCCCCACCGGTTAAAACATAGTCACCAATTGATACTTCTTGGTCAACAAAGTTTTCTCTTATTCTTTCATCTATACCTTCATAATGTCCACATATTAAAACTAACCGTTCCTTTTCACTAAAAGATTTAACCATATCCTGGTCTAACTGTTTACCACGTGGAGTTAATAATATGTTTGTAGTATTTTCTTTAAAGTCATCTGTAATATCTTTGAGGGCATAATAAATTGGTTCTACTTTTAAAACCATACCTGCCCCACCACCATAAGGATAGTCATCAGCAGTATTGTGTTTATCTTTTGTATAATCTCTTATATCGATCAAATTTATATTAAGTAAGTTATTTTCTATTGCTCTTTTGATAATACTGTCTGAAAAGGGGCCTTTAAACATTTCAGGAAATAATGTTAAAATATCAAACTGCATTTTTATCCCCCTAAGATTATAGATCTAATATTTTGTTAACTGGATCAATGTAGATTATATTATTTTCAAGATCAATTTCTATAATATATTCTTTACTTATTGGAATCATATACTCTTTATTTTTATTCTTAACAACTAATATATCGGTTCCTTTAGTTTCTAATATATTAAGTACTTTTCCTAATACTTTTTCATCAGGTAAAATCACTTCAAGTCCAATAAGGTCATCAATATAGTATTCATCTTCAGCTAAAGGTAGAAGTTCATCTTGTTTTATCATCACTTCATAGTTTCTATACTTTAAAGCCTCACCTATATCATCAATACCTTGAAGTTTAAGAATAACAAAGCTTTTATGATACCAAATATCTTCAATTATTTTCTTACTTTGTTCACTTTGATCAGGTTTAACTAAATATACAGACTCTAAAAGTTCAAACCTTCTTAAGTCATCTGTATATGGAGCTACTCTTAGTTCACCCTTATTACCCTGATTTTTAGTTATCTTTCCTAGTTTAACTAAATCCTTCATAATAATTCACCAAATTTATTTTATTTTAACCTCAACTTTTTTACCTTCTTTTGTAGCTGAAGCCTTTACTACTTTTCTAATTGCTCTTGCAATTCTTCCTTGCTTACCAATCACCTTACCCATATCTTCATCAGCAACTGATAGTTCAATTAAAGTAGTGTTATCTTCTTCAATTTTTTTGGTTTGTACTTCCTCTGGTTTATCCACAATATTTCTTGCAATTACTTCTACTAATTCATCCACAGGAGAAACCTCCTTTTACTATTCCTGATTTAGAAACTTCTTATAAATACCTGATTTCTTTAATAAGCTCTTAACGGTATTAGATGGTTTTGCACCATTGTTTAACCATTTGAGTGCTTTTTCTTCATCAATTTTGTATGTTTCTGGTTCAGTAGTAGGATCATAATAT
>JBEPXG010000085.1:0-3444 GCA_041642015.1 Halanaerobiales bacterium | reverse complement strand
TCGATAAATTTACCGATTGGAGCATTACGTGAATCTGAAACCACCAATCTATATGATGCACTTCTTTTTTTACCCATTCTTTTAAGTCTAATCTTAACAGCCATTAAACTTCACCTCCTTGAAATAATTAAAGTGTATAATTTATATATTTAAAACGGTAAGTTCATCTTACCCATTAAACCTTTACCTTTAGAACCATTGAATTTCTTAATCATTTTCTTTGTTTCTCTGTACTGTTTTAAAAGTCTATTTACTTCTTGTATACTTGTACCACTACCATTGGCAATTCTTTTTCTACGGCTACCATTAATAACCTTAGGGTCAACCTTTTCTTCTTTAGTCATTGAATTTATTATAGCTTCAATATGATCAAGTTGTTTTTCATCAACCTGTAAGTTTTTAAGTTGTTTTGCTCCACTCATTCCAGGTATCATGCCCATAATCTCATCAAGTGGACCCATATCTCTTAACTGTTCAAGTTGATCTAAGAAATCTTCAAATGTAAACTGATTATTTCTTAATCTTTCTTCTAATTTTTTTGCTTTTTCTTTATCAATTGATTGCTCAGCTTTTTCTATTAAACTTAACACATCACCCATACCTAATATTCTGTTTGACATTCGGTCGGGATGAAAGGCTTCAAAATCATCTAGTTTTTCACCAGTACCAATATATTTAATCGGTTTACCAGTTACTGCTTTAACTGAAAGTGCTGCACCACCACGGGCATCACCATCAAGTTTTGTTAAAACAACTCCATTAACTCCCAGTTTTTTATCAAAGTTTTCAGATACATTTACTGCATCCTGACCTGTCATTGAGTCAACAACTAAAAGAATTTCATCTGGATCTGTACTCTCTTTAATATCTTGTAGTTCATCCATCATTTCTTCATCAATATGAAGACGGCCAGCTGTATCTAATATTACAACATCATTACCAGCAGTTTCTGCTTTTGACAGTCCTGCTTTTATAATATCAACTGGATTTTGTTTATCTCCCATTGAAAATACTGGGATTTCTAAACGATCACCAAGGACCTGAAGCTGTCTAATAGCAGCAGGTCTATAAATATCACCAGCAACTAATAATGGGTTTTTACCTTCTTTTTTAAACATCTTGGCTAATTTACCAGCAGTAGTTGTTTTACCTGAACCCTGTAGACCAACTAACATAATTAATGTTGGAGGTTCTGGTGAAATGTTAATTTCACTTTGCTGTCCACCCATGAGTTTTGTTAACTCTTCATTTACTATTTTAATAACTTGTTGGCCTGGAGTTAAACTTTCCATTACCTCATGGCCAACTGCTCTTTCTTTAATATTATTTACTAAGTTTTTTACAACCTTATAGTTTACATCTGCTTCTAATAGAGCAAGCTTAACTTCTCTTAAGGCAGAATCAACATCCTTTTCATTTAACTTACCCTTACTACTCAATTTTTTTAGAGTATTTTGCAGTTTTTCTGCTAATCCAGAAAAAATCATTTAAAAAAGACCTCCAGCTTAAATATTTTTATTCATCTTTTTTAGTTTGCTTAATAAAAAAGATCTAGTTTTTTTATCAATATCTTGATTGTTATCAATAAAATCTATTAATTCATTAACTAAATTTATATTCTTTTTATTTCTTGCAACCAACTGTAGTTTATCTTCATACTTCTTTAATGTATCTTCAGCTCGATGTAGGTGATCATAGACACCTTGTCTGCTAATATCTAAATTATCAGCGATTTCACCAAGTGATAAGTCCTGATAAAAGTACAGTTCGATCACTTCTTTTTGCTTATCTGTCAGTAGTTTACCGTAATAGTCGTATAACATACTAACTTCAATTGTTTTGTCGAGCATTTCAATCACCATGCTTGTTAAGTATTATTACTTTACAGTCACTCACAGAGCATAGTATAATATATCAATTAGCTTATGTCAAGGGTAATTTTTTAAGAAAATAAAGCATCTACAAAGTTATCAGGATTAAAGACTTGTAAGTCATCTTCTTTTTCTCCAACTCCAATTAATTTAATCGGTATTCCAAGCTCATCTTTAACTGCAATTACTACTCCACCTTTTGCAGTTCCATCCAGTTTTGTTAAAGCAATTCCATCTATATTAACTGCTTTATGAAATAGTTTTGCTTGTGAGATTGCATTTTGACCATTTGTAGCATCTAAGACTAAAAGAATCTGTTTATGAGCTTCTTTTGCTTCATTGTAGATTACACGTTTAACCTTTTTTAATTCTTCCATTAAGTTCTTCTGAGTATGAAGACGACCAGCAGTATCCACTATCAACACATCAGAACCTTTTGAACGTGCTGATTGAATAGCATCATAAGCTACAGCAGCCGCATCAGAGCCTTCTGTTTGAGCAATAAGTCTTACCCCTAATTTATTCGTCCAAACCTCTAGTTGATCAATTGCAGCAGCTCTAAAGGTGTCACAAGCAGCAATCATAACGTCTTTTCCCTGTTTTTTAAACTTACTGGCTATTTTTGCAATTGTTGTAGTTTTACCTGAACCATTTACACCTACAACCATAATAATATTTAGGCCATCATTTAAAGTTAAACCACCTTTTTCATCTTGTAAAAACTGGCTTAATTCTTCTTTAAATACACCATAAAACTCTTCAGTAGTTTCAATTTCTTCTTTTTTTACCTTCATTTTTAAGTCATCAATCATTTTCATGGTAGTATGAACACCAATATCTGCTTGTATAAGTACCTCTTCTAATTCCATGAAAAAATCATCATCTAACTCTTTTCCACCTGTAAAAAGGTCATTAATCTTACCAAAGATACCATTTTTTGTTTTATTTAAACCATCTTTTAGTTTTTGGAATAATCCCTTATCTTGTTCTTTATCATCATCTACATTTTTGAATATTGACATATTAATTACCTCCTGTATCTTATTGAATCTGTTCTTTTAAGTTTAGAGAAACTAATTCAGTAACTCCTCTATCTGTCATTGTTAAGCCATAAATATTATCAACTGCTGTCATCATGTGTTTTCTATGAGTTACAACAATAAATTGAGCAAAATCAGTATACTCTCTTAAGAAATTTGAAAATCTAACAACATTGACATCATCTAATGGAGCATCGATTTCATCTAAAATATAAAACGGGCTAGGATTAACTCTAAGCAGTGCAAATACCAATGCAATTGCTGTTAAGGCTCTTTCACCACCAGATAACAAGGTTAATTTCTTTAATTTTTTGCCTGGTGGTTGAGCAATTATTTCCACACCTGTTTCTAAAAGATTATCTTCATCAACTAAGTTTAGTTCTGCTTTACCTCCATTAAATAAATCGACAAAAATTTCTTCAAACTCTTCTTTGATTTGATAAAATGAAGTCTTGAATTTTTCCATCATGGTTTCATCAATTTTTTCAATAATATTTACGATTGATTCTTTTGCTGCATTAAGGTCATCTTGT
>JBEPXG010000084.1:0-6745 GCA_041642015.1 Halanaerobiales bacterium | reverse complement strand
GTTTTGAAAAGATGCAAAATCATGTCTACCAACCAGTAACGGGGCTGCCTTTTTGATTTTTTCAAAATCTAACTTACTCCTAATATTATATACATAATTGCGTGTGAAAACAGATGGAAACTTATTAGTGCTTAATCTATAGCGGTAAAACTTTCCTTGAGCATCATAACGGGAATGAAACTCAGAATCTACAATTTCAGCATCTTTACAAATGATATCCTTTGGTAAAATACTATTTAAAGCAAATGGCATTCTTTGTTCAGGGATATCTACGTCAAGTTCAAAATGAACTATCTGCTCTTTGGCGTGAACACCTGCATCAGTTCTTCCTGCAGAAATCGCCAGTACATAACTTTTATTAATTATTGTTAATGATTCTTCTAAAATTTGTTGAATTGTTAAATTAGTATTTTTTTGCCTCTGCCAGCCACTGTATTTAGTGCCATCATAGGCTAAAGTTATTTTATAAACACTCATATATAATCTCCTAAAAGAAACTTACTAAAACGGCTAATGCAATAGAAAGTACTAAAGATATAATATCTCTATTTTTTACTTTCATGATATGCAACCTTGTACGTTTTTTACCACCTTGGTAACATCTAGATTCCATTGCCAAAGCTAATTCATCAGCCCTTCTAAAAGCACTTATAAATAATGGAACTAAAAGAGGTATAAGGTTTTTTGCTCTTTGTATTAAATTACCACTTTCAAAATCTGCTCCTCTTGCTTTTTGGGCTTTCATAATTTTTTCTGCTTCTTCCATTAATGTTGGTATAAACCTCAGTGCAATTGTCATCATCATAGAAATTTCACTTGCTGGTACACCAATTTTTTTAAGTGGTTTTAAAATATATTCAATACCATCAGTTAATTGAAGTGGTGAAGTAGTTAATGTTAACAAAGAAGTAAACATAATTAATAAAAGTATTCTACTGGCCATAAATGTACCAGTATATAATCCTTCACTTTCAATTCTAATGAATTTCCAGTGAAATAATACTTCTCCCCCACGAGTCATAAATATATGCAATATTACTGTAAGTAGTACTAAAAATAATATTGGCTTAAGTCCATTTAGAACCCTCTTTAATGGAAGTTTTGACAACCAAATTATTGAAATATTAAATAATAGAAATATCGCAAATCCCCAGAAATTTGCTATCAAAAATAGACTAGTAATTAATATTATTGTATTTATTATTTTAACTCTTGGATCTAAAATATGTACAATAGAATCACCATGTACATATTGACCTATTGTGATATCAGTTAACATCGTTTTGACTCCCTATAACTTTTATGATTTCTTCAACTGCTTCATCAGCTGTAAATATATCTGTTCTAATATCACAACCTCTTTCTTTTAAACGAAAGAGAATTTCTGTGATTTCTGGTAATTCTAAAGATAAACTTTCTAGTTTTTCTTTATGACTAAACACTTCTCTAGGGGAACCGTTTAGCACTATTTTACCATGATCCATTACAATCACTCTACTGGATAGTTGGGTTATTTCTTCCATTCGATGTGATATTAATATAATGGTTATATTATAAGATTCATGTAATCTTTTTAATAAGGCCTTTAGCTTTTCTCTTCCCTGCGGATCCAAACCAGCTGAAGGTTCATCTAGAATTAAAACTCTAGGCCGCATTGCTAATACACCAGCTATAGCAACCCTCCGCTGTTGGCCGCCAGAAAGATTAAAAGGAGACCTATCTTTAAACTCTTCAAAATCCAATCCAACTAAATCTAAAGCAACTTTGACTCTTTTATCGATTTCTTCTTTATCTAGTTTTAAATTTCTTGGTCCAAAAGCTACATCATCATATATAGTTTCTTCAAAAAGTTGGTGTTCAGGATATTGAAAAACCAATCCAACAGTTTGCCTAACATGTTTTAAGTTAGCCTTTTTTTCTGTTGTTTTTATACCATCAACATAAATATCACCAGAAGTAGGTTTAATTAAGCTGTTAAACATTTGAACTAATGTAGTTTTACCTGATCCTGTATGACCTACAATTCCGATAAATTCATGTTCATCTATTTCTAAACTTACATTATCTAAAGCTCTAATATTTTGTTCCTGATCATATATATGGGTTACATCTTTTAATTCTATTAACATAATGCATCCACCAACCCATCTATGGATAGAATGTCAGGAATATTAATTCCCTTTTTTCTCAAACCATTTGCTACTTCCATTACAACAGGAACATCTAAATTTATACTTCTTAGATAATCTATTTCTTCAAAAACTTTTGCAGGAGTTCCTTGTGATTGGATTTCTCCCTTATTCATTACATAAACTTTATCTGATATGGAAGCTTCTTCCATAAAGTGAGTAATTAAAATTATTGTTATGTTTTTTTCTTTATTTAAAAAATTAATTGTTTCAATTACTTCTTTACGTCCCTGTGGGTCTAACATTGCTGTAGGTTCATCTAAAACAATACAACTTGGTTCCATAGCAATGATACCAGCTATCGCTAGCCTTTGTTTTTGGCCACCAGATAACTTATGAGTTTCATGAGTTTTATATTCTGTTAAATCTACTAAATCTAATGCATGATCAACTCTATCTCTAATTTCTTTTGATGGTACTGCAATATTTTCTAGTCCAAAGGCAACATCGTCTTCAACCATTGTTGCAACTATTTGATTATCCGGATTTTGAAAAACCATTCCAACATTTTTCCTGATATCCCAAATCTTGTCTTTTTCTCTTGTATTAATATCTTCAACAATAATATCGCCTTTATTTGGTCTTAATAGTACATTAAGTAGTTTTGCCAATGTTGATTTGCCTGATCCATTTGCACCAATAATTGAAACAAAGTCACCTTTGTTAACTTCCAAACTAACATCTTTTAATGCTGGATCAGTTTGACCATGATATTTAAATTCTACATCTTTTACTTTAATTAAACTCATAAATTACACCCACTAATTATATTTATCAATAATTACTCTTCTTCAACCAGCTTAATTAAAGCCATTTCAGAAGCATCTCCACGTCTGGGATAAAGCTTTATAATTCTAGTATAGCCACCTGGTCTATCATTATAGCGAGGTGCTATTATATCAAAAAGCTTTTCAACAGCATTCTTATCATTTAAAACACCCATAGCCTGTCTTCTTGCATTCAAGTCATTCTTTTTTGCTTTAGTAATTAACTTTTCTGCAATCGGTCTTAACTCTTTGGCTTTAGGTAAGGTGGTTTTAATCTGCTCATTTTTGTATAAACTAATTAATTGATTTTTAAAGATAGCTTTACGATGTGCACTTTTTTTACCTAACTTACGCTTTCCCATTTAAATCACCCTCCTTTAAACCTCTGGTTCTTTTAAACTGAGATCTAATTCATCTAATTTATCTTTAATTTCTTGTAATGATTTCTTTCCTAAGTTTCTTACATTCATTAAGTCATCTTCAGTTTTGTCTGTTAGTTCACCAACATCATTAATTCCTGCACGTTTTAAACAGTTTGATGAACGAACTGATAATTCAAGCTCTTCAATAGTAGTATCTAACACTTTGTTTTGTTCTTCTTCCTCTTGTTCAACCATAATTTCAACATCTTCAATTTCATCAGTTAAGTTTTTGAATAGTTCAAGATGTTCAATCATAATTTTTGCAGCTAAACTAATTGCATCATCAGGTGTAATACTTCCATTTGTCTGAACTTCAATTATTAATCTATCATAATCAGTTACCTGTCCTACTCTAGTATTTTCAACTCTAAAATTAGCTCTGTCAATAGGACTAAATGAAGAGTCAATAGGAATTAAACCAATTATTTTATCAAAATGTTCTTTGTTTTCTTCAGCTACTACATAACCTCTTCCACTTTCTACAGTTACTTCCATCATAATCCTTCCACCCTCAGCAAGGGTTGCAATATGATGATCGGTATTTATAACTTCAACTTCACCTGAAGTTCTAAAATCACCTGCTGTAACTTCTCCTTTTCCCTCAACACTTAAATTCATTGTCTGCTTTTCTTCACCTTTATAACGCAATACAACTTCTTTTAAGTTTAATATTATTTCAGTAACATCTTCTTTTACACCTTCGATTGAAGAAAACTCATGTCTTACTCCTTCAATTTTTACAGATGTAATAGCAGCACCGGGTAAAGAAGAAAGTAGTATCCTGCGTAGAGAGTTACCTAGTGTTGTTCCGTAACCTCTCTCTAATGGAGAGATTTCAAATTCACCATATTTATCTGAACTTTTTAGCCTCTCTATTTGAGGTTTTTCTATTTCTATCATTAAATTTAAAACCTCCTTCTTTCTTGTCTATAACATTTTTGAGGACTATAATATATTATCTTGAATAGTACTCAACAATTAAGTGTTCTTCAACAGGATATTCAATATCTTCTCTAGTTGGCATAGATACTACTGTACCTTCTGCTTTTTCTAGATCAACAGTAACCCATTCTGGTGGAGTTAAGTTAGAATTAATATCAAATATTTCCTGGAATGTATCTTTTTTGCTACTTGCTTCTTTTACATTTACCTGGTCATTTTCACTTATTTTATAAGATGGAATATTAACTCTTTTTCCATTCACTTCAATATGACCATGTAAAACAATTTGTCTTGCTTCATTTCTTGAACGAGCAAAACCCATTCTGTAAACAACGTTATCTAATCTTCTTTCTAATAGTTGTAAGAATACTTCACCAGTGATACCATTGTCACTTTCAGCTTCTTTGAAGTATCTTAAGAATTTATTTTCCTGTAAACCATATATTCTTCTAACTTTTTGTTTTTCTCTTAACTGTAGACCATATTCTGATACCTTTCTTCTCCTTCTACCTTGACCTTGTTCTCCAGGAGAAGATGGTTTTCTCTCATATGCACACTTTTCACTATAGCAGCGTGCTCCTTTTAGATATAATTTTTCGCCTTCAGTACGGCATAATTTACATACTGAACCTGTATATCTTGACATTGTTACACCTCCAAGTTCTTGTTTGATTAATTTTTTTATACACGACGTCTTTTTGGTGGACGACAACCATTATGTGGTATTGGTGTTATATCTTTTATTAAAGTTACATCCAAACCAGTTGCCTGAATAGATCTTATAGCAGATTCTCTACCAGATCCAGGCCCTTTTACAAATATTTCAACTGACTTTAATCCTAAATCTTTTGCTTCTTGAGCCGCTTCTTCTGCTGCAATTTGAGCTGCAAAAGGTGTGCTTTTTCTTGAACCTTGATAACCTGCTTTACCAGCACTATGCCAAAGAATTACATTGCCTTCTTTGTCAGTTACAGTAATAATTGTATTATTAAATGTTGATTTAATATGAACTATACCAGTATCAACATTTATCTTTTTCTTTTTAACACGGCCTCTTTTGTTACCTTTTTTCTTGGATTTAGCCATCTATATACCTCCTAACAACTTAATTATTTTACAGCTTTACCACGTTTAGCACCAACAGTCTTTTTAGGACCTTTACGAGTTCTTGCGTTTGTCCTAGTTCTTTGTCCTCTTACAGGTAATCCTCTGCGGTGACGTAATCCACGGTAAGAACCTATATCCTTTAATCTTTTAATGTTTGCTCTTACTTCACGACGAAGTTCACCTTCAACAGGGTGTTTATCAATTTCTTGTCTGATCTTACTGATTTCTGCTTCAGTTAGATCTTTTACCCTTGTATCAAAGTCAACTCCAACGTTTTCTAAAATATTTTGTGATGTAGAACGACCTATACCATAGATATAAGTTAAGCCAATTTCTACTCTCTTATTTCTTGGTAAATCAACACCTTCAATACGTGCCAATATTATACACCTCCAACATTTATATTTTAACCTTGACGTTGTTTATGCTTTGGATTTTCACAAATAACCATAACTTTACCATTTCGTCTTATTACTTTACATTTATCACAAATAGGTTTAACAGATGGTCTTACCTTCACCTAACATCCCTCCTTAAGCAAATTATTTTGCTTTATGACGGTAAGTAATTCTACCACGACTTAAATCATAAGGTGAAAGTTCAACAGTTACTTTATCACCAGGTAAAATTCTAATATAGTTCATCCGCATTTTACCTGAAACATGTGCCAATACCTTATGACCATTTTCCAATTCAACTCTAAATTTAGCATTTGGTAAAGGCTCAATAACTGTACCTTGAACTTCAATAGGTTCTTCCTTAGCCATATATTTGATAAGCCTCCTTGTATTTGTTACTCAATAAGCCCAAATTTTATTATACCACACATTACACTTTTTTCTCAAATTCTTTTACATTAAACCTTACTTAATATTTCAGGCCCGTTTTTAGTAATTGCAATTGTGTTTTCAAAATGAGCCGACAAACTTCCATCTTTTGTTACTACCGTCCAATTATCATCTAAAGTCTTAACTTTATAATTTCCAACATTCACCATTGGTTCTATTGCTAATGTCATTCCTTCTTTTAAGATAGGACCATGTCCAGGTGGTCCGAAATTTGGAATTTGTGGAGGTTCATGCATATCTCTTCCAATACCATGACCCACATATTCTCTTACAACCGAGAAGTTATTTTTTTCAACATAGCTCTGTACTGCATTTGAAATATCAGACAAATGACTTTTATATAATGCTTTATTAATACCTTTTTTAAGAGAAACTCTTGTTACATCAATTAATTTCTGAGCTTCTTTTGATACTTTTCCTACTGGAAAAGTTCGGGCTGCATCTCCATTAAATCCTTTATAAAAAGTTCC
>JBEPXG010000083.1:0-6794 GCA_041642015.1 Halanaerobiales bacterium | reverse complement strand
TTCCTATTTTCTATAGCTCTTTCATATACATTATTTTCTTTCCATAACTTTTGATATTCCAACTCTCTTTCACTTAAATTGGCTCTCATTGGAAAATCAGTATCTGGTAAATTGATCGTTTCTTTATAACTCATTTATATAACCTCCTAGACTTTTATACAATAAAAAAAGTCCATCCACCCTTGGAAGGGGCGAAAGGACCGCGGTACCACCCTAATTTTTACTCAATACTTTAACGCAGCAATACGGGTTATTTTACTTTAGTTCAAATAACCAGTTCAAGAGTGATCTTCATCATTATCATTGAATACTAGCTCTCACCATCCTAGTTCGCTGTAAATTTAATAATAATTACTGTCTCTATCAAAACTATTAATTTTAATTTCTTATAATTATAAGATATTTAACTTATTTAGTCAAGTTCTGCAGTATTTTCTAAATCTTCAACTTGTTCTTGATACTTATCCAAATTAATTTCTTCATCTTCTTCTAATACTTCTAATTGACTTTCAAGTAAATTACGTAATCTAATTTTGAAAAATGTTTTTGTTTCTTTTAGTTTTTCTAATTTTTTATATTCTTCTGCTAAATCTTTTTTTACCTTTTCACGCATTTTTTCAGCTTCCATATTAGCCTTTTCAATAATCATATTGGCTTCTTCTTTAGCCTGTTTAGTTTGTTTATCAGCAATTTGTTCAATACTTCTTAATGTACTTTTTAAATTTTCTTCAATATTTTCATAACTTTTTAGTTTGTCTCTAAGTTTTTCATTTTTATCTTGTAAGTCCTTTATTTCCTGTAACATTCTTTCATATTCTACACCTATGTCATCTAAAAACTCTTCTACTTGACTTTTATTATAACCTAAAGCTGATACTTGAAACTCCTTGTTATAGATATCCAGCGGATTCATTTTCATGCTAGCTCCTCCTCATATAAAGATAGTCAAATATACTTTTTTAAGTATATCTTTTCAATAACAACTTTATTCGACCCCTATTTGAAAATCCTCTTCTTTCAGCAATTTCAACTCTTCCTCTATTTCTAATTGAAATTAAATCTTCTACTTCAACTTCACTTGCTGGATCAGTTACAACTTTAAAATTTAATTTTACTCTATTATTCTTAATATCTCTAGATATCTTATTTCTACTATCCCCAAAACCTGCACTTGCAACCGCATCTAGTCTCATAGATGCAACAGTAGTAGGAATATCTTTGGTATTACTTGTTGGTATAATTAAATCATCATTATTAATTTTAGATACTTCAATTGGTACTTCATTAACTTTATTAAAATTAATTTTAACAAAATCATAAATTTCTTTAGCAATAATTATTTGACCAAATTCTTCTAATACTAATATATCTCCAATCATTTCTCTTTTAATACCCAAACCTAAAATTGAACCTAAAAAATCTTTATGACTTAAACTTTTAAAATTAAAATTGCCATCAACTTTTATTATTTCTATTGAAGATTCAACATGGTCTGGAAATAAATAGTCTGGGAAAATTATAATTCTCTTTCGCTCAGCTTTTTTATAACCACCCTCTTCAATATAATTTATACCATTTATTTGTTCAATTAATCCTAATGCTACTTTTCTTTGATATGGATTTAAAAAATTTGTCACTTCAGTACTTTTTCTTTCTAATACTTTTTCAATTTTATCTAATACAAAATCTCCTAGTAATCTATCATCATCTCTGTGAAGATGTGATAGTAGCTTTTCTTTATCAAACATTTATTTACATTCACCTCTTATGTTAAAATCCAAACATTACACTTCTTAATAAACTTATAACAAAATTTCTAATTATGGATAAAGCAAATATCGCAATTAATGGTGAAAAATCAATACCAATACTTCCTGTTGGAATAAGCTTTCTTATTGGTCCTAGTATTGGTTCTGTTATATTATATACAATTCTTAAAAACTTTCTCCATTGTTTATTATCAACATCTGGTCGAACCCATGAAATTATGACTCTAAAAATAATTAACCAGTTAAGTACTGTAAATAGTGTACTTACTAACCATATTAACATAGCCATTGTAACAACTCCTTTTTTAATCTAATAATAATTTCTTTTTCCAAATATTGCTGTTCCAACTCTAACTATTGTCGCTCCTTCTTGTACTGCAATATGATAATCATTTGACATTCCCATAGATAGTTCTTTTAAGTTATATCCTTGTTCATTAAGATTATCAAATAAAACTTTCATTTCTTTATAATATTTTCTAACATCTTCAGGATTACTTTCGTAAGGAGTAATAGTCATTAAACCCTGAACATCAACATTATCTAATTCATCAATTATATTCAATACTTCTTTTATATTGTTTAGTGTAAAACCATATTTATTTGGATCTTTTGCTATATTTACTTGTAATAAGATCTTTATTCTTCTATTATTTTTTGAAGCTTCACTATTTAATTCTTTAGCTATCTCTATACTATCAATTGATTCAATCATTTCTAATTGTTGAATCTTCATTAAATATTTTACCTTATTTTTCTGTAGATGTCCAATAAAGTGCCATTTAATATCTTGGTCATAAAAAAGTTCATTTTTGTCTAACAATTCTTGAACACGATTTTCCCCAAAAATTTTATGACCAGATTTTAAAGCACTTATGATTTTTTTAGGTGGATGATTTTTTGCTACAGCCACTAATTTAACATTCTTATCTTCTCTATTTGATTTTTCACAATTTATTTTTATATTTTTATATATATTGTTTAAATTTTCTTTAATTGGATTAGACATATTATCCATCCCTTCCATAATTAACTTTTTCAGGATTTACAACTACTTCATCTCCGACCTCTAAATTATTTACGATAGACCATTTATCAGTACTATCAAGAACTTCTATATTTTTAGATTTTATTTTATGGTCAAAAGTATATAATAAAATTTTAGTACCTGAAGGTGTCTTAAAGATTGCAGAATTTGGAACCGCTAAACCATTGTATATATTTTTAATTAATTTAATATCGACCCATCTTGTATTATTCCATCTTTTAAGATACTGCTTTAAATCAAGTAATAAAAACCGTTCTTCATTTTGTTTATATATTTTTTTTATTTTAGATTCAATTAAATCACTATAATCCCTATTAGGATCATGATCAACAAAAACAATTTCATTATTATTGAATTTATTCTCCCAAGTACTATCAACTTTTATTAGTAAATATAAAGAATAGTTATTGATATTTCGATATAATTTATCACCATCTTTTACTTTATTTCCAGTCACATATTGGTGATAGTCTCTCTCAAATTGATTAAAGTTATTTAAAACATTTGGAGTAATATTACCAAATCTTAATGTATCTTCTAAACCATCATAGGCATAACTTATAATTCCCGATTCTTTAGCATAAATATTATATATCTCTTCTTCATTATTTATATATGCAATTTTTTGCCCATAGGATGCTCTTTCACCTTCATTTAGTAAGATATTTAATGTACCACTAATTGGAGAATGATAAACTTTTTCATTTCTAATTACTAATGCTTTGGTTTCAAAACCAGAAACAATTTCTTGATAATTTACTGTAACTGTGTCAATATTATCATTTTTTAATATGAAAAATAATATTAATCCTATCACAATTATAATTATGAAGACAAAATATTTCCAGCTTATGAATTTACGATTTTTATTTTCTTGCTTATTACTCATTATATCACCCAGATCATTTTCTTGTAATTAAAGCAGCCATTCTTCCTGTTTTGCCTTCATCTCTACGATAAGAATAAAAAAGATTTTTTTCTTTGTAAGTACAAAAATCTGTCTTAAATATGTTTTTTTTCTTTATACCATATTTTAAAGCAATATGTTTGTTTAATTCTTTTAAATCTAAATAATATTTATCACCATTTTTAGTAATATAATGATTATTAAAATTAAACTTAGCTTTAAATTTAGTTGCTAAATTTTGATCAATCTCATAAACTTCTTTTGAAATTGAAGGACCTATTATTATTATTATATTATTTATATTACTTTTTAATTCATCTATAAAATAATTAAGAGTAATACTCATTATATTACTAAAAGTCCCTTTCCATCCGGAATGAATTAACGAAAAGTATTCTTTGTCTTTATCGACAATATATATAGGAACACAGTCTGCAAATAATCCTCCTAAAATAATACTTTTATCAGTAGCTACCATTCCATCAATTTTTGGTATTGATGTTTCATAAGAAAAGACACCTTTAAATTTATCTTTGTTATTAACATATTTAATATTATTTGAATGAACCTGTTTTGCAAAAATAATATCATCTGGATTATAATTTAATGTTTCAAATAACTTTTTTCTATTTTTCAATACTAAATCATTGTCATCATTAGTATGAAAACCTAAGTTTAGTTCATCATAAGGAGATTTTGAATAACCACCAACTCTAGTTGTAAAAATGGCTTCAAAACCTAAATTTTTTAATATTTCATTTTCTAAGTACTGCAAATTATTTTCCTTTATTAATTTAAACATTTTATCACCTTTGTAAATAAATATAAAAATCCCGATGTAGACACATCGAGACCTTTATATTTATTGAAATTAACAAAAATTTATTTTTTTCTTAAAAATGCAGGTATATCTAATTCATCACCTTCAAAATTATCCATATCAAAATCAGTTTCAAGGTCTTTTTCTACTTCTTGAGTTTCTTTTACTTTTTTCTGAACAGCATCTCGGTCAAACCCAGTTGCAATAACAGTTACCTTAACTTCATTATTATAGTCATCATCAATAACTGCCCCCAAAATAATATTTGCATCAGGATCTGAAACTTCCTGAATTACTTTGGCAGCTTCATTAGCTTCATGTATTCCTAGATCATTACCACCAGTGATATTAATTAAAACACCTTTGGCACCTTCAATAGAAGCTTCTAAAAGTGGTGATTCAATTGCTTTTTTAGCGGCATTTTCTGCTCTACCTTCTTCACTTGCCATACCAATACCCATTAATGCAGTACCAGCATCTTTCATTATAGTTTTAACATCTGCAAAGTCAAGATTTATTATACCAGTAATAGTTATTAAATCAGAAATTCCTTGTACACCCTGTCTTAATACATTATCAGCAATCTTAAAAGCATCTATTAAACTGGTATTTGGTTCTGCAACATCTAGTAGTCTATCATTAGGAATTACAATTAAAGTATCAACACTATCTTTTAATTCTTTAATTCCATCAACAGCATTATCCATTCTCTTTTTACCTTCAACTGTAAATGGTTTGGTAACTACTCCTACAGTTAAAGCACCCATTTCCTTTGCAGCTTGTGCAATTACAGGAGAAGCACCTGTACCAGTACCTCCACCCATACCAGCTGTTATAAATACCATGTCTGCACCTTTAACTGCATCACGTATTTCTTCAATATTTTCTTTAGCAGCTTGTTCCCCAATTTGTGGATGGGCACCTGCTCCTAGTCCTTTTGTTATATTTTGGCCTATTCGAATTGTCATTGAAGCATTAGAAGACATTAAAGCCTGAGCATCAGTATTAATAGCAGTAAAATCAACTCCCTCTAAACCTTCTTCGATCATTCTATTAAGAGCATTATTACCGCCTCCACCAACTCCAATAACCTTTATATTAGCAAACTGTTCCATTTCTGTACCTAAATCAAACAAATTATATACCTCCTTTTAAAAGAAATCTTGGAACCAACTTTTTATTTTTGAAAAGAAAGATTCTGTTATTTCTTTTTCCTTTTTAGTTTTCTTGTTCTTAGAATTTTCAAATTCTTGTGGTTCATTTTCCATACCATATTCGACTAATCCAATTACTGTTGAAAATATTGCTTTAGGAATCTTCCCATCCTTATTTTTATATAAAGGATCATCAATTACATCTGATAAACCATACACATAGTCTGGTTTACCAAGTCTAACTGGTAAATCAAATACACCTTCAGCTAGCTTAGCTGATCCATCTAATAAAGAAGCACCACCTGTTAAAACAACTCCTGCAGGTGTTAAATCTTTAGGTCCAGATGAGTAAATTTGTCTATTTATCATTTCATACATCTCTTTAGTTCTAGGTTCAATTACATTAGTTAATATTTTTAATGGAATTTCTCTTTTATCTTCACCACTTGCAGATAAAACATCAATATAATTTTCTCCTTCAAGTTCTTCAGGTAAAGCCGTTCCATAATTGATCTTTATTTTTTCTGCTTCTGAAATTGGTGTTCTTAATCCAATTGCTATATCTTGAGTAACATGGTTTCCACCAACAGGTAAAACATAAGTAGCAACAATACTACCTTCATGAAAAACTACTATGTCAGTAGTTCCTCCTCCTATATCCACTAATACAACTCCTAATTCTTTTTCATCATCTGTAAGTACTGATTTACTAGAAGCTAATGGTTCTAAAACAATATCATCAACTTCAATTCCAGCTCTAATAACACTTTTAACTAAATTTTGTATTGATGTAGAGGAACCTTTAACAATATGTGTTTCTACTTCTAATCTTACTCCAGACATACCAAGTGGATCTTTAATTCCCTTATGTCCATCTACAATAAACTCTCTAGGTATTACATGTATAATCTCTTCTTCAGCAGGAAGAGAAATAATTTGAGCTGCTTCCATTACACGGTCAATATCATTTTCACTTATTTCTTTTTCATCACCAGAAACAGCTACTACACCATGATTATTGATTGAAGAAATATGTGAACCAGCAATCCCTATAAAGGCAGAGTTCACCTCAATACCAGCCATAATTTGAGCTTTA
>JBEPXG010000082.1:0-6870 GCA_041642015.1 Halanaerobiales bacterium | reverse complement strand
AACTGCATTTACTTTTGATCCAGGATCAAAAGATATAATGAAATCACCACCTCGTGATAAAGATGAGCATATCGTAAATAAAAAGACATTTTCAGAAATAGTATTCTTTGGTGTTTTAATGGGTGGTTTAGCTTATTTAAACTTTTATCTATTTAATAGTAGAATGGGCTCTATGAATTTAACAGAAAGTCACCCATTATATTCAAGAGCTAAAACAATATCTTATTTAACTATAGCTTTTACACAGCTAACAAATATTATGTCTAGACGCTATGAAAAAATATCATTTTTTAATAAAAATATAATGTCAAATAATAAAATGATATATTCAATAGTCATATCTATTTTAATGATTATAATAGCAATTTATACACCATTTATTAATCAATATCTTGGATTTACAGGAATTAGTTTAATTGACTGGTTGTATGTATTAGGCTCAGCAGCAGTATTTTTAACTGCTCATGAGTTGCTTAAAATATATAAGAGAAAAAATAATCCTATTTAAGGAGGTAATTAAAAATGAATGTAAAGAAAAAAGGCGAAGTTTACAAATGTGGAGTATGTGGTAATGTTGTAGAAGTTAAAGAAGTTGGTGGAGGAGAACTAGTTTGTTGTGGTCAACCTATGGATCTACAAAAATAGTTTTTACATGCCCCTGGGTAATCAGGGGCTGTGTTATCTCTATATTAAAAATATTTTTGTACAACCAATGATAATAACTTTAATTAAAATAAATAGAAGATAAATGGAGGGAATATTAATGAGTGTAAAAAATGATACTTTAAAAATGAAAAATTGGGCAGTTGTAGGTGCAACAGATAAAAAAGAAAAGTATGGTTATAAAATTGTAAGAACATTAGCTGATAATGATTATAATGTATTTCCAATTAATCCTTCAATAGATGAAATTGATGGAATCAAAGTATATGATAAATTATCTGATATAGAAGAAGATATCGACGTTGTTGATATGGTTGTTAATCCACAGATTGGTAAATTAGTTATGAAAGAAATTAATAAACTAGGTATTAAATATGTATGGTTACAACCAGGAACAAGAAGTGATGAAATTAAAGATTATGCAGAAGAAAATGATATTAAATATGTTGAAAGTTGTATTTATGCAACATTAAGTTAAAAAATATTTATTAACTGGAGGGGACTTCTTTTGTCAAAGTATATTTTGGCTATTGATCAGGGTACAACAAGTACCAGAGCCTTTTTATTTAATAAAAATGCTGAAATCATAGGTAGATCACAAAAAGAATTTACTCAGTATTATCCTAAACCTGGTTGGGTTGAGCATAATCCAGAAGAAATTTGGAATTCAACTCAAAGTGTGATTAATTCTGTTATAAAAAAATCCAATATAAAACCCTTTGAAATCGATTCAATTGGTATTACAAATCAAAGAGAAACAACAGTTTTATGGGATAAAAATACTGGAGAACCTATCTGTAATGCTATTGTTTGGCAGTGTAGAAGGACTTCGGATATTTGTGAAAATTTAAAGAAAAAGGGTTATGAAAATATATTTAAAAAGAAGACTGGTTTATTATTAGACCCATACTTTTCAGGTACAAAAATAAAATGGATTTTAGATAATGTTGAGAATGCTAGAAATAAGGCTAAAGAAAATAAGATTATTTTTGGTACAATTGATTCATATCTAATCTGGAAATTAACTGGAGGTAAGGTTCATGTAACTGATTATACAAATGCTTCACGAACCCTTTTATATAATATAGTTGATTTAAAATGGGATGATCAGTTGCTTAAGATAATGGAAGTCCCCTCTAATATATTACCTAATGTTAAATCATCAAGTGAAATTTATGGATATACAGATAAAAATGAATTTTTCGGTCAGCATATTCCTATTTCGGGAATTGCTGGTGATCAACAAGCAGCAACTTTTGCACAAGGTTGTTATAAAAAAGGTATGGCAAAGACAACTTATGGAACTGGAGCATTTATGTTAATGAATACAGGTGATAGTCCTGTTTATTCAGATAATGGCTTATTAACAACAATAGCCTGGGGTTATGATAATAAAATAACTTATGCTCTAGAGGGTAGTATATTTAATGCAGGATCTGCAATTAAATGGCTTAAAGATGAGTTACATCTATTAGATGAAGCTTCTGATTCAGAATATTTTGCTTCTAAAGTAAATGATTCAGATGGAGTATACTTTGTTCCAGGCTTTACTGGTCTTGGTGCTCCTTATTGGAACCCTAAAGTAAGAGGTACTTTACTTGGACTAACTAGAGGGAGTAGCAAAAACCACATAATAAGAGCTACTCTTGAAGCTTTAGTATTTCAAAGTAAAGATCTTATTGAAGCAATGCTTGAAGATTCAGGTCTAAAATTAAAAACAATGAAAGTAGATGGTGGAGTTGTTAATAATAATTTAATTATGCAGTTTTTAGCTGACATGATTGATACAGAAGTAGAAAGACCATTGAATACTGAAACAACCGTAACAGGAGCTGCTTATCTTGCAGGTCTAGCAACTAACTTTTGGTCAGATCTTGATGAATTAAATAAAAAAAGAAAAATTGATATGTCTTTTAAACCTGATATCAAAGAAAGCTATAGAAATAAAAAGTATGATGAATGGAAAAAGGCAGTTAAGACTGCTATATATTGGAGTAATATTTAAGATTATGAATCCTATTTGATGTAATTGTACATTAAATAGGAATTTTTTATATTTATAATAAATTTTAAAATAAAATAGTCCTAATATCTAATTAATATTTCATAAAAACTGAATTAGTATATAATAAACCACTTTTATATTGTTTATTATTACATAAAAATTAATCTATAATTATATTATAATTATAGAGGAAAAACACAATAATTATCGAATCTAATATATAGAAATATAATTAAACTATTTATGACCTATTTAATGAAATTTATAAAGTAGAAATGTATACATTAAATAGGTTTTTATATGTCAAATTATGATCAGGGGGTATTTTTATGAATAGTAAATTTTCGAAAAAATATACATATCTAGCTTATATCTTATTAGCACCATCAATAATTATTGTTGGAGTATTTTTAATTTACCCATCAATTCAGTCTTTATATTTAAGTTTTTACAGAACTACACCTTTTGGTAATCGAGTAATTTTTACAGGTTTTCAAAACTTTACTAGACTGTTAACTTCTGATGCATATTGGAATAGTTTAGGCAGATCATTAACATTTACTGCAATTACAGTAGTTCTTTCCTTAGGAATTTCTCTTTTATTAGCTGTATTAACAAATAAAAATATTAGAGGAGCTAAAATTTATAAAAGTTTAATGATTTGGCCATTTGCTTTCTCATTTGCATTTGCTGGTACAATCTGGGGTGTATTACTACATCCGAATGTTGGTATTATGTCATATTATATTGAACTTCTAACTGGATTTGGTTTCAATTGGGTTAGTAATGGAACTGCAGCTTTTGTTTTACTTATAATTGCTTCCACCTGGAGGATGATTGGTTACAATGTAATATTTTTTATTGCTGCACTACAAAATGTTTCACCTTCTTTACTTGAAGCAGCAGAAATAGATGGTGCAAATGGTTTTACAAAGTTTTGGCGAATTACATTTCCTTTAATTTCACCCATTACTTTCTTTTTATTAGTAATGAATACTCTACAAGTATTCTTTTTAACATTTGGTATTGTAGATGTATTAACACAAGGAGGACCAGCGAGAGCCACTGATATTGTAACATATAAGTTATTTAGAGATGCTTTTTTAAGTATGAGAACCGGTTATGCATCTGCACAATCAATTATATTATTTGTAATAGTTGCTGGAATTACTATTTTCCAGTTCAAGTATGCTGGTGAAAAAGTATTTTATCAATAAACTATAAAGGGGATAAATATTATGTCTAACTTCAGGTTTAATAATGTATTTTTACATATATTTTTAATAATTGCAGTCTTTCTTATTTCTTTCCCAATTCTATATGCTTTTATGGTAAGTACTCTTGATATGAACCAAGTATATACATCTCCGCCTAAAGTAAGATTTGGAGATAATATGATAAAAAATTATACTGAGGCATGGAATAGATCAAATATGGGTAGACTATTATTTAACAGTGCGTTTATATCAATTGTCACAGCATTAGGTAAAATTATACTTTCTATAAGTGCAGCTTTTGCTTTTGTATATTTTGGTGATTTTAAAGGAAAGAATATCTTTTTTGTAATAATATTAATTACTCATATGTTGCCATTACCAATTAGAATTGTTCCAACTTATCAATTAATGGATAACTTAAATTGGTTAGATACTTACTATGCTTTAACAATACCTTTCTTTGCTAGTGCGACTGGTGTATTACTTTTTAGACAGTTTTATCTTACTGTACCAGAGTCATTATTAGAAGCCAGTTTAATAGATGGTATTACACCATTAAGATTTTTATGGTCAATCTTAGTACCATTATCAAAAAATAATATTGTTGCTCTTTTTACAATTGAATTTATATGGGTTTGGAATCAATACTTATGGCCGTTAGTGACAACAAACAGTGCAAATGTACGAGTTGTACAGATAGGACTTAAAATGTTAATACCATCAGATGCACAACCGGAATGGAATGTCGTTATGGCAGCACTAATCATGGGAGTAATTCCTCCCTTGATTGTTTATCTAACATTACAAAAAAGTCTAGTTGAAGGATTTGCATTACAACAAGATAAATAGTTATTAAAAAATGGGGGTGGTTTTTTAAAACAAAGTTTAGATGTTTTAAAAAATACAAGGAGGTGTAAATTTCAGGTATTATACCTGAAAGAAAAAATGACAAAAAAATTATTAATTGTTGTATTATTACTAAGTTTGTTAGTTTTTGGTTCTGTAAGTAGTTCAGCTCAAGATGTTATTGAACTTGAGTTTTGGCATGCAATGAGTGGTGGTCGTACAGCTGCTGTAGAAAGAATTGTTAATGGTTTTAATGAACTTCATCCTGATATTAATGTAACTGCACAGTTTACTGGAAGTTATGCAGAAACATTAACTCAAGGTATTTCAGCAGTTAGATCAGGAAACCCTCCACACATAATTCAAGTTTATGAAGTAGGTACACAAACTATGTTAGACAGTGAAGCTATTGTTCCAGTATATGAAATAGTTGGAGATCAAATTGATTTTGGTAGTGTAATACAACCAATTTCAAGTTATTATAGTGTTGGTGGTCAACTTTATTCAATGCCGTTTAACTCATCAACAGCTATGTTATATTATAACAAAGATGCATTTGAAGAAGCAGGAATTGATTATACTCCAACAACTTGGAAAGATGTAGAAGAAGTTGGTTTAGAGCTTATCGATAGTGGTGCTGCAAACCATGGTTTATCATTTGGATGGCCTGCATGGATTATGGAACAAATGTTTGCATATCATAATGAGCTATATGCTAACAATAACAATGGTAGAGATGGAAGAGCAGATGAAATTTATCTTGACAGTGAATTCGGAAAACATGTAATTTCTACTTGGACAGACTTAGTAGAAAAAGATGTAATTGCCTATGGTGGTCGTGAATATTCAGCTAATCAAGACTTCTTAGCTGGTGAAGTTGCTATGTTAATTCAATCAACTTCTTCATTAAGCTCAATTATGGAATCAGCTGACTTTGAAGTTGGTACTACTTTCTTACCAAGATTTGAAGGATATGGAATTGGTAATTCAGTTATTGGTGGAGCTTCCTTATGGGTAATGCAGGGACATTCAGATGAAGAATATCAAGCAGTTGTTGAATTCTTTAAATATTTAAGCAGAACTGATGTTACAATTCAATGGCATAAAGATACAGGATATTTCCCAGCAACTAATGCTGCAGTTAAACAGTTAATGGATAATCAATGGTTCAGTGATAATCCTAACTATCTAACTGCATTTTTACAAATCCTTAGTGGTGTCTCAACACCAGCCTCAAATGGTGTATTATTAGGTAATTTTGTTGAAATCAGAGATATAACAGATACAGCTATTGAAAAAGCATTTACTGGTTCAATGTCACCTGAAGCAGCTATTGAAGAAGGTGCTGAAGAGGCTAATACAGTATTAAAAGATTACACAGAATTATTTGGAAACTAATACCAAATTGAGTCAAAGTCTGAAAATTGCAAATAAATGAAGGAATTTAACAAATAAAAGAGAATATAGTCTATAATAAAATAATAAATATTTGGGTAGAGAATAGAGACCTATTAGATATTCCTTTAAAAAGGTGTGTTTAATAGGTCTATGCTATTTATAGAGGAGGTGAAAATTATAAAGAAAATCACAGCTCAAATGCATGAACATGTATTAAAAATAAAAAATATAGATGGAAAAGATCTATATACAGACAGTAAAATATTAGTTGACGGTATAGTAGATATTTTTAATAAATATGGATTTTCTGAACCAGGATTAGGTTATGATGTATATAATATTGAAGCAGAAGCAAGTGGTCAAAAGTTAATATTTTTTAAAGATAGTTCTCCTCAAACCAGTCAAAAAAGTTATTTAATTAACTCAGAAAAAGACTTTAATAAACTGCAAAAAATTAAAATGGGAAAAAATGGTCGTATGAACTTTGTTGTTGAAGCCTTAAAATATTTCAAAAAAAAGACAGATTTAATTCCACCTCTACAGTTTTGTGCACCATTTAGTTTAGCAGTAGCCATCTATGGATATGAAAGATTAGTCACAGAGATGTATACAAATCCAAAATTAATACATAAATTAATGAATTTAATAACTGAAGAGATATTAACTCCTTGGATCGAATACCAAAAAGAAATAATTCCTGATTGGCAAGTAGCACTTGGTGCTGATGCTTTAGCATCACCC
>JBEPXG010000081.1:0-6919 GCA_041642015.1 Halanaerobiales bacterium | reverse complement strand
AAGAATAATACAACAAATACAATAATTACTCCATATACTATTAAGTGACCATAAGGCATGATTAACTTAAGGTATTCAGAGATTAAACCTAAGATTAATGCACCAATAATAGGTCCATTTGTACTATATATTCCACCAACTAATGCCATTGCAATTGGTAATAAAAGAAAGTTTAAAGAAAATGTACTTTCCGGATTAACAAAAGCATACTGTTGTGCATATACAGCACCAACTAAACCTTGAACTGCTGAAGTTACAACAAAAACAAATAGTAAGTATTTAAAAACATCAATTCCACTTGATTTTGCTGTTGTTTCATCATTTCTAATTGAATTTATTGCAAAATGGATACGAGTTCTTTTAAATACTTCTGAAAGAACAATTACAAGTAATCCAACAATCAATACAAGATAATAGAGTTTAATTGGATCACCATTAAAGATCGCATTACTTAACTGTGTACCACTTGATCCACCAGTTAAATCTGATAAATTTCTAATAATTACTGAAAAAACATGAGTTAAAGCCAATGTAGTAATAGCAAAATAAATTTCTCTTAATCTCAATACTATAAAACCTAATCCAAATGCTATTATAGCAGAAAATATTGCTCCAACAAATAAGCTCATAATTGGATTAAAACCTAACTTAGCAACAATTAATACTGAAGCATAAGCTCCTAAACCAAAAAACCCTGCTGTACCAAAAGATAACTGACCTGTTCTTAACATCATATCCCAGCTTAATGCCAATGATAAAAAGATAATAATTGATGTAAATATATGCAGCAGGTAAGTACCTGTAAACAAGGGCAGTGATAATGCAATTATAAGTAATAAAATAATAAATATATTCTTTTTCATTATTTAGCCCCCCGATATGATCTAGCTAATATTACAATAATTAATACACCAAAAAATACGATATCTGACCAACCACCATAGTTAGGTATTGAATTTATTGCTGCCTCACCAATACCGAGAGTTATACCAGCAAATAATATACCATTCAGATTACCCATTCCAGCCATAGCTGCTAATGCAAATGACTTTAGTGAAAATGGTGATCCTACCGCAGGGAATATTGATGTACGAGGTAGCATAAATCCAGCTACAACTCCTAAGATTGCTACTGCAAGTGTAAACACAAAAAGATAAACATAATTTACATTTATACCTACTATTTTTGCACCTTTAGGATTTTGTCCTACAGCAAAAGTAGCTTGACCTAATCTTGTTTTTTTCAAAAATATCTGTAAACCAACTAATACTCCTACAGCAATTAAAATATAAAAAAGTTCATAAGTTCCAAATCTAAAACCGGCTATCTCTGTAGATGCATAAGCATAATTTGTATAAACATTTCTAGGCATTGAGGTCCAAATGATGTTTATACCTTCAATTAAAATTAATGAAATACCAAATGTTATTAATAACTGACTTAAATGTCCTTCATCTATAACATTCTTTATTGTTAACAAATAAATTATTGCCCCCATAATAGCTAAAATTATCACAGTAGGGATAATAGATACTAATGGATCCATATCAAATCTTGTATTTAACATATAAATAATATATAAACCAACAGTTAAAAAGTCACCATGTGCTAAGTTAAGAACACCTAAGATTCCTAATACTAATGCTAATGGCAAAGCTATTACAGCATAAAGACTACCTCTCTGTAGTCCATCTAATAATGCATTTGGATTCCAAATACCAATAACTACCATAAAGAGTATAAAAAATAAAAGTATTTTGTATGATTTTTTAAAAGAAAATGACATTTTTCCCCTCCATCCATTTTATTTTATAGTGAATACAGCCGGATTAAAATTATTAACCCGGCTGTATATTTTAATTAATTACCAGGAAAAGGGATATTCTATTTCAGCAGTTGAAACATCAAACGGCCAAATAACTTCTTGTTTTCCATCCTGATACTGTAAAATCTTTTGTTTAGTAAATCCTTGATTACTAATTACATTACTAGGTGAAATCTCTAATGTTGTTCCTAATGGAGAATCATATTTAACATTTCTTAAAGCTTCGATTAAAGCATCTTTTTCAAGTGTTCCAGCTGCTTTAATACCTTCAGCTAAGAACATAATGTTTGTATAGCCTAAAGGAGCAAAATAAGTAGCTGGTCTTTCTTGATGCATCTTAATATATCCTTGCCAGAAATGATCAGCAATATCACTTACTTCTTTAAGTGATGGTGCCCACATACCATATAAAACTACTTTGTCAGATAATGGATTAGCTTCAAAATCAGCTGGCCATCCTGGAGGAGCTCCTACATATAATGATGGTTCAAAACCAACTTCTCGTGATTGAGCTAACATTGGAATTGCATCTGCTGCATATCCTGCCCAAATAAATAGATCCGGATCATATTCTCTTGCTTGACGTAAAATTGCTCTATATTCTCCACCACCTAAAGCAGCACTTTTAAAGGAAGCACCTTCAAATTCTTCAATAATACCAGCATATGGTCCTTCACCTTCTTGTGCTAAAGCTACATATTCTTCATATGATTCAAAGGAAGCTGTACCAAAGCCACCCTCTTCATAGGCTAAAAAGATTCTACCAATCTCTACATCTTCATTTTTTTCAGCAATTTGAGTCCAACCTTCACCATAACTTGCACCCTGTTGGTAATCCCAAGGATGTAAGTGGAAATACCAATCTGCATCTGGACCAACAGCTTCTTCAGCTAAATATGAAGCAGCACCTGCCCAAACAGTAATCTTTTCATACTTTTTTAAACTAGGAATTTGAGCTTGGTGTACACCAGATGACATACCACCTACAAAAAAGTCAACTTCATCAACAGTAGCTAGTTTATCGATAGCTGCTGCACCTTTTTCAGGTTTTAACTCACTGTCTACAACAATTAATTCAACAGGACGTCCTAATAGTCCACCATTGTCATTAATTTCTTTAACAGCTAATTCCATAGCTTTAGATGATTGACTACCAGTAATATCACCTAAGGGATTAACAGCACCAATTTTAATTGGATCATCTTGAGCAAATGTTCCTAAACTAAACATAAATGTAACTACTAATACCAACGAAATAATTAACAGATTATTTCTCTTCAACTTTTATTTCCCCCTTTAAATTATTATAAATATCTTGAATAAGCAAATAATTAAATTACTTCTTTTATCACTTCCTTTCAAAATATTTTCCTACCATATTTTTAACTCATTGGCTTTTTCTTTAATTTCATCTCTAAACTTTGGATGTGCAATACTAATCATTGAATCTACACGATCTCTAATACTTTTTCCTTTTAAATGTGCAACACCATATTCAGTAACTACATAGTCAATATCATTTCTTCCTAATGTTATTTTAGATCCTAAAGGTAGTTGTGCTAAAATAGTTGAATATTTACCATTTTTAGCAGTAGACCTTAAAGCTATAATACCTTTACCACCTTCTGATCTTTGAGCACCACGGTGAGTATCTACCTGGCCTCCTGTTCCACTATAATGTTTGTTACCAATTGCTTCAGAACAAACTTGTCCAGTAACATCAACTTGTAAAGCTGTGTTTACACTAACCATTTTATGGTTTTGACCTAAGACATATGGATCATTAGTTACCTTTCCTTGTTGGAACTCAACAGCTAAGTTTTTATCTATAAAATCATATAACTTTTGAGTACCTAAAGCAAATGTTCCTACCATTTTACCTTTCCAAATACTTTTTTCCTTATTAGTTATAACACCTTCTCTGAAAAGATCAACCATTCCATCAGTAAACATTTCGGTATGAATTCCTAAATTCTTTTTATCTTTTAAGTGATGTGTTATTGCATTTGGAATTCCACCAATACCTAATTGTAAAGTAGAACCATCTTCAATTAGTTCTGCTACATTTTCTCCAATCTTTTCTTCAACTTCTCCAGGTTCAATATATGGAAGTTCGATCAATGGTGCATTATTTTCAACAACATAGTCTACTTCAGAAATGTGAACTTGTGTATCTCCTAATGTCCATGGTAAATTTTCATTTACTTCTAATACTACCATATCAATGTTTTCCACCATCATTTTTTCATATGTTAATCCTAATGATAATGAGAAAAATCCATTTTTGTCCATTGAAGTTGCAGTACCCCAAAAAATATTAATATTATCATTATCTATTTTAATCTTACCGGCTTCATGTAAATTGTTTGGGATATAGGTCACATTACCATGCTTATGGTTAGATCTATCCCCAGGACCATAAAACCAGGTTTCATTTAAAAAATGACCTTTCATTTCAGGTTTTAAAAAATCATAATCTCCCATCATAAGACATGAAACAATATTAACATTTTCAAATTCATCTTTGTGTTTTCCCAGTTCAGTTAATAGTCCTTGAGGTTCTGAACCAGCCATTGCAGTACATACTTTTTGATTAGATTCAACCTTAGATACTGCTTCTGGAATTGTAATTAATTTTTCTTTATATAATTTCTGAAAATCCATTTACTCGCCTCCTTTTTTGATGTAGTCATTATTATCTATAAGCTAATACCTCCATTAACATCTAAAATCGTTCCATTACAGTAATCAGCTGCTGAAGATGCTAAATAAAGATATGCTTCAGCTATATCTTCTGGTTGACCAAGTTTTTTAAATGGTACTTTTTCTCTTAATTTATTTAATATTTTCTCAGGTACTTTTGCAACCATTTCCGTCATTATATATCCTGGAGCAACTGCATTTACATTAATACCTTTTGCTCCTAGTTCTTTAGCCCAAGTTTTAGTCATTCCAATTACTCCTGCTTTTGTTGCTGAATAATTAGTCTGTCCAACATTACCTTGCTCTCCAACAACAGAAGAAGTGTTAATTATCTTACCTTCTTGTTTTTCCATCATTATTGGAGCCACTGCTTTTGTACAGTTAAATACCCCTTTAAGATTAATATCAATTACTTTATCCCATTGTTTATGATCCATTTTTACTAAAAATGAGTCTGCTGTAACTCCAGCATTGTTTACTAGTATATCAATGGTATCATATTTTTCTATTGTTTCATTCACCATTTTTTGTACATCATCCCAGTCAGATACATCTACATGAATAAAGAGTGCCTCATAACCCATGTCTTTAATTTCTTTTTCTACTTTTTTTCCTGCTTTATCATCATAATCAGCTATTATTACTTTAGCTCCTTCTTTTGCAAATTTAACTGCACCAGCTTTACCCAAACCACTTCCAGCTCCAGTTATTATTGCAACTTTATCTTTTAATCTCATTAAAAAACCTCCATTTACTAAGATCTTACCCCCATTTTATTGTTAGAGCATTCCAGGCATAACCAATACCTGCACTAACAAAAACAACTAAATCCCCATCATTTACTTTCCCTTGTTCTAAAGCTAATTCAAGAGAAATAATTTGATCGTTTTGACCAATATGTCCATATTCATCAAGATAAATACTTTGATCTTCTGTTAATCCTAGCTTATCAAGCATAAATTTATGAGCAGAATATTTCATGTGTAATATTGCTATATAGTCTACATCATCCATCTCATATCCACTGTCTTTTACTGAATCTTTAACAACTTTAACAAAATTATCAATAGATACTTCATTTAATCTTTCTTTCATGAATTCACCATTTAATACATCTAAATGGTGTTCATTATTTTTAAGTCCTTCAGCAGTTAATTCTTTTTTTGTTCCACCTGCTGGAACTACAACATTTTCAGATAATGATCCATCTGTTATTGCAGTTGCTTCTAAAAGTGTATTTTTATTAATATTCTTTTTGAGTATAACAGCAGTACCCCCAGCACCTAAATTATACATAAAAGAAACTTTTGGATTATCATAATCAATAAGATCGCCATTCCTATATCCAGAACCTATTAGTACTGTATTAATATTATTATTTGATAGCATCATATCTTTGGCTACCTTCATTGCCATAATCATTGTTCCACAACGTAAAGCAATATCAAAAGCCCAAGCATTTGTTGCACCTATTTCATATTGGAGTTTAATTGATGCTGTCCACATTGGATATTCTTTATGTTCAGCTCCAGCCCAAATTACTAAGTCTATATCTTTAGGATCTATATCTGCTTTATCAATTGCAGTATTTGCAGCTTTTATTCCCATAGCACAGGTATGATCATCTTCTTTTGGAATTGGTTTTTTAGTAATACCAAATTTATCTTTTATTATATCTTCAGGTATACCCGTTTTTTTTGCAATCTCATCATAATGAATATAGTTATCTGGAATATATACTCCAGTTGAAAGAATCCCTATATTTTCTTTCATCATCTCACCCCCAAATATTATTTGTTAAATTAATTATATTAATACTTAGTTACTCTATTGTTGCATTAAAGTTACATAATGGTGATATTCTTTCAATTTTCTAAAAATTGTTACTTTAATTATAATAAATATTAGTTACAAATCAGTTGCAAAAGTATTTGTTTAATATATACAAGAAAAAAGCCAAGACCAATTAGTCTTGACTGTTTTTTAAAATATAGTTATTTTTTTATGATTTTTTTGTGAATCTCATTAGTTTTTTTAGTTGGAACAACACTTAATTCTTTATCTAAATTATCTACACATCTTTGATATGTTTTTAGTGCTTGTGATCTTTCCCCCATCTTATTATATGATTTCATTATTATTTGATAAGACTTTTCTATTGTTGATTCTTCAGCAATAATTTTTTCAGCAGTTTGTATTGCCTTTTGATAGTTTGTTTTTTTATAGTAAAGTTTTGATAGTGCTTCTGCTCCCTGGATAAAAAGTTGTTTATATCTTTCTCTTACTTCTCTTGACCAATCTTGATATATACAGTTTGGTAGATAGTTTCCTTTATATAAAGAAATTGCTTCAGATAATTTATTAATTGCATTATTATTTTGATTTTCTTTT
>JBEPXG010000080.1:0-6935 GCA_041642015.1 Halanaerobiales bacterium | reverse complement strand
AAAAGATAGTTTCATTTATTGGTTCACCTCCTTTTATAGTAATTATTGTCTCTATTGGTATATTATGGTATAAGAATATCATGATATGATTAGCTTGTAAACTATATTTTATAGGAGATGATAACCCTGAAACTTAATAGTAATAGAAATGCCAAGTATAATTTAACATATCATTTAGTTGTAGTAACTAAATTTAGAAAAGAATGTATTAGTAATGAAATATATAATAATCTAAATTATCATTTTAATAGATTACTTGAGGGTAAAGGTTGTAAATTATTAGAATTTGGTGGTGAAAAGGATCATATTCATATTATCTTTAGTACGCCACCACAAATACATTTATCAAAAGTGGTTAATAGTTTAAAGACAAGTACATCTAGGTTGATTAGAAGGGATTATGATGATTAACTGAAAGGGTTTTATTCCAAAAAATTTTTTTGTCAAGAAGTTATTCTATTATATCTACAGGTGGAGCCAGTATTGATGTTGTAAAGAAGTATATTGAAAATCAAGACCGTTTAAAATTCATCTCCCCCTAAATCAAAATATAGATTTAGAGGGAGTTTTCTTTCAATATTTTTGATAAATTAAAAAATCAAAAAGCCTTTGATCTTAAAATAAGATCAAAGGCATTCTTTTTAAAATTATTTATTTTTAATGAATAATTGGTAGCTTAAAATAAAATGTTGATCCCTCATTTGGTTTGGATTTTACTCCAATCTCACCATCATGAGCCACAATAATCTCTTTACAAATAGCTAAACCAAGTCCTGTTCCACCAAATTTACGGTTGCGTGATTTTTCTCCCCTATAAAATTTTTTAAAAATATTTTTTTGATCATCTTCTTTTATACCAACACCATCATCACTTATATTTATAATCATATAATTATCTTTAACATCAAAAGAAACTTTAACAGTTCCATCATCAGCCATAAATTCTCTAGCATTTTTAATGATATTATCAAATACCTGATCAATTCTATACTTATCAATACTAATCTTTACATCTGGAATAGGCTTTTCAATTATTAGTTTTTGTTTAATTTGATCAAACTCTAATTTATATGATGTTAAAATATCTTCAAATACTTTTTTACTACTATATACTTTTTTGTTAACTTCCAATTTGTCCAACTCTAATTTAGAGAAATAAAAGAGATCATCTATTAAATGGTTTAATCTTATAGATTTATCTTTAATGATTGTAAGGTATTTATTATATGTTTCTTCATCTTTATAAACACCATCTATTAGTCCTTCTACATAACCCTGTATAGAAGTTATGGGTGTTTTTAAATCATGGGATATACTAGCTATTAGTTCTTTACGATTGTTTTCATATTGAGCTTGTTTTTCAAGTGATTCCTTTAATTTCAAACGCATTGTTTCAAAAGCTTCACAAAATCTTCCCAATTCATTATCACCACAGTAGTCGATCTCATAATCTAAATTACCTTCTGCAATATTTTTGGTTGCTTCATTTAGTTCTTCTAACGGTATCAAGATCTGTCTTGAGATTACTCTACTGAAATAATATACTAAAAAGATCAGAAGTATAATTGAAATAATAATTCCAACAACAATATATTTAATAATTCGTCCTTGTACTCCTTGAAACATCATATTCACATTTAATACCAGAGAATATACATACTCACCTTCTGGTGTATCAATCTCATTTAGATATGTAAAGTAATCAGTATTTGTTATAGAATTAATATTTAAATTATTATAATTAAACTTTTCTTTTTCTCTAGTTTCAGAATCAAATATTATTTGATCATTTTCAGGATTAATAATTTGTAGACTTCCACCATAGGTAATTAAGAGATCATCTAATTCTGATTTAAAGTTAGAATAATTATCTATTTCTCTTATATTAGCAGAAATTCTTTCTTCAAATCTTTCTAGGATAGTATCTACTTCTACAATAACATTATTGTTATTTATATATAAGCTTAATACATTAAAGAAAACAATATAAAAAATAATAGGAATTACAATTACTAATATAAAATAAATTATCAACTTAGTTCTCAAGCTAAAGTTAAACCACTTCATTGGCTGTCACCGACAAATTTATATCCAACTCCCCAGACAGTTTCAATATATTCTGGGTTAGAAGAATCTTCTTCAATCTTTTCTCTTATCTTTCTTATATGTACTGTAACAGTATTTATGTCGCCATACTCATTAAATCCCCAAATTTGGTTAAAAATTTGTTCTCTACTATAAACTCTTTCAGGATTTAAAGCTAAATACTTTAAAATTTCAAATTCTTTTGCTGACATCTGGATTTTTTCATCATTTAGATATACATTATATCCATCTAAGTCAATCTTTAAGTTTTTAAACTCTAATATATTTTTATTAAACTGAGAATTCGAAAACTCATTATATCTTCTTAATTGTGCTTTTATTCTAGCTACCAGTTCTTTTGGACTAAAGGGTTTTGTCATATAATCATCTGCTCCTAACCCCAGTCCTAAGACCTTGTCTACATCACTTTTTTTAGCACTTAACATCATCACAGGAATATTTGATTTACCCCTTATGATTTTAAGTATTTCCATACCATCAATTTTTGGTAACATGATATCAAGTATAACAATATCAAAATTATCAGATTCAAATTTTTCTATTGCCTCTTTGCCATCATTAGCCATCTGAACTTTAAAACCCTCTACATCTAAATAATCTCTAATTAACTCTCTTATTTCTTTTTCATCATCAACTATTAATACTTTTTCTTCAGACATTTTTCCACCACTTTAAGATTTTAACTTTTATTATAATTTTATATATAAATAGGAAAAGTCCTTTTTACTCTTTTGTTAATTCTAAAAAGACCTGATGTAAGGTGGCTTCTCTAGTATGAATACTTAAAATTTCAGAATCATTATTTAATATTTCTAAAAGTTTTCCTATCTGCTCATTTTTTAAATCAAGTTCTATTATGACTTTATCTTTTTCTATTTTAAATTGTCTTTTATCAAAGATTTCATCTAAATCAACTGATAATGAATCATCATTTTTTATAATGATTTCCAAAACTTTTGTGCCATATCTACTTTTAAGCACTGCAGGAGGAGTTATTGTAACAATCTTACCTTTATTAATAAATGCAATTCTATCACATAAACGATCTGCTTCTTCCATAAAATGTGTACTTAATAAGACAGTTTTTTTCTGTTTAGCAAAAGACTCTACAGCTTGATGAATTATTTCTACAGATTGAGGATCTAATCCACTTGTGGGCTCATCTAATATTAATAATTCAGGATCACTTAAAAGGGCTCTGGCTATTAATAGTCTTTGTTTCATACCTTTTGAATAACTTTTTACTTGCCGATCTTTAGCAAAGTCTAATTCAAAAAAAGTTAATAATTCATCAATCTTTTTATCACCTATTCCATATAAATCAGCAAAAAATTTTAAATTTTCATGCCCGGTTAACCTTTGATAAAGATTATTAGATTCAAAAACAACTCCAATTTTTTCTTTTATATCTTTACCAATACTTTTAGACTCCTTACCAAAGATATAACTATTACCAGAAGTAGGTTTTAAAATTCCGGTCAAAATATTTAAAGCAGTACTTTTCCCGGCTCCATTTGGACCTAAAAAACCAAAAACCTCTCCTTTTTTTATCTTAAAAGAAATACCTCTTAGAGCCTCTACTTTATCATAATTCTTTTTTAATTCATCTAAAACAATTGGATACTCTATATTATTCAAAAATATCACCCATCTTAATTATTTATAATTTCTGGATCCCATAATAGATAATTACTATTATCATATCTTGTAACATAAGTTTTTTTATTAATTAACTTTTCTTGTTTCTTTCCATTATTCTCATATTGAGTCATATATTCAATTTCTATCTCATATAATTTATGATTATCTTTATCTGTAATAATATCTTTAAATACTTCCGGCCAGTTATCAATAACTTTTACATTTATTACTTTAACTTCTGATATTTTTAAATTTATCTTTTCTGTATTTTTTGTTTGAAACTTTATATAATCTTCCTTTTTTAAAACCTCTTTAATCTCAAAATGCATTGAATTATAAACAAACTCATAATTATTGTATTGATAATTATAGTAAACATCATAAATAAAATTTCTAATTTCTGCAATTTCTTTTTCACTCTCTGTTACTGCAATTGTATTGACTGTATTAAAAGAAATAATCAATAAGAATATAAAAATATAGATTATGAACTTTTTATTTAACATTATTCATACACCTTCCTAAACACATAGAATAAAATTGATGATAAAACAACCGCAAATATACCTAATATAAATAAATTATACCAGATTATACTATAATTAACATCAACACTAAGCAGATTATTAATTAATTGAAATAAATAATAAGTAGGAAAAAACTTAGCAATTAGTTCTGTAATTTCCGATAAATTATAGATTAATGTTGGAAAAAGTAATGGAAAATATATAATTGTTCCAATTGATCTAGCTGATGATTGAGATTCAGATTTAGCACCAATAATTAATCCTATAACATTAAAGACCAATGAACTTAAAAATATAGCAATAAATACTAAAAAAATATTAATAATGGGTTGTCTATAAAATCCATTAATAAATAACATAATCAAAGCTGTAAATGTAGATAACAATACCCCTGATAAAATCTTACCAATCAAAAATAAATAATTATATGCAGGTGCTATAAATACTGCATCCATTGTTTTATTCTCTTTTTCTTCTGCTAAATTACCAGAAATTATTAGTACACCAATCATAGTAATTGTAATAGTTAGCCAGATAGGTAAGAAATTTAATCTTCCTTCAATTTGATTTAAAGGAATAACCTGTATTGAATACTGTGGCTTAATATTTAAATAATTATCTAAAATTTGCTCAATTTGGTTTTGTAAAAAGAAATAACTATTAGTATTTGAAGCATCAAGATAAATATTATAGTTTTCTTTTGAATTAATCTCAATTATTCCATCTATATTACTACCTACATCTTTTTGGGCAGATTCAATATTATTATAATTTATTAAATTTAAATTCGCTATATTATTACTAACATACTGATTAAATTCAGTATTATTTTGATCTATCAATCCCAAATTAAACTCTTTATTTAGTCCAGCATCTTCAATTATTAAAAAAAACAATGAAGCTAAAAGAGGTAATATTATAACAATAATTATAGTCTTATTTCTGAAAAATTCTTTCATATCTTTTGATATTACGGATTTAATTATATTAAGATTATTCATTATTTTGTCACCTACTGATAAAATAGTTGTTTTTACAAAGGAAATAGTTCTTTAAAAAAGAAATAGTAAATATAGGAATATATTAAAAAGGAATGATTGCCAATGAAATATAAAATTAATAAAATATTTATTGTATCTCTAGTTTTTATTATAACATTTATTATACCACTTAATACAGTTAATTCAATTTCAAAAGAAGATATTATAATAAATAGTAAAACAATAAAACAAGGAGATCTACTTTTAATAAAATATACAGATACAAAAAACATCCCACAAATAATTTTTAATAATAAAAAATATGAATTTAATAATCATATGTATAAATCATTAGCAATTATACCAATTTCTTATTGGACTGAACCAGGAGAATATATATTAAAAATTACAAATAATAATTCTATCGAAATTGATATTACGATAGAATCTAAAAAATTTGATAATAGTTATTTAGAGGTTGATGAAAATCAAAAAGAATTAATCCAACCTGAAAAGCAAGAAACAATAGATAGAAAAAAACAAGATCAAAAATTAATAAATAAAGCAAGAAGTTATAACACTCAAGGTTTTAAATTTAATGAACGATTTAACTGGCCATTAGATGGTATAATAACCACAGAATTTGGAGCAACTCGTTATGTTAATAATAAACTACAAAGTCGACATTCAGGTATAGATATTGCTGCTGATAAAGGAACTGCTATTAAAGCAGCGAACTCTGGAACTGTTAAGTTAGCTCAAAACTTATTAGTTACAGGAAATACTGTAATAATTGATCATGGTCACAGTATATTCTCTTCATACAGTCACCTATTAAAAATTAATGTACAAAAAGATCAAAAAGTTAATAGAGGGGAAATTATAGGAGAAGTTGGATCAACCGGTTTTTCAACTGGACCTCATTTACATTGGACAATAAATGTAGATGGTGTTTTTATAAATCCTAAAATACTAATAGAGACTGATATTTTAAACTTTTAAAACATACATTAAAAAAAGGGAAATAATATTTAATTATTTCCCTTCCTTCTAAATCCTCTTATGGAGTCATATTATTTAGATAATATACTACCGCCCAAATAATTACTATTAAACCGATAATTTCTAACATCAATATCACTCCCCTCTTAAAAACTATTCTCTATATAATTTTATACATTTCGAAAACTATTATTTCCTTCTATAGTAATATTATATCATATATTTCCAAATAAAAAAAGAATTTGATTTTGTACAGATATTTATTCATCTATTTTATTTACTGCATTAGCTCCACATTCTGGACATATTTTCCCTTGATTCCTATGCCCATGATGACCGTGTCCCTTATGTCTTCTATTAACTTTTAATACAAACTCTGCTCCACATTCTTTACACTTATATCTACCTTTATCTAACTCATAGTCTCCACCTTCAAACCTTAATGCTTTTCCTCCAAGTAATGCTTCTGCAACTTTTTTATGAGCTTTTGTTAATATTCTTTGAAAGGTAGGTCTTGATACATTCATCTTTTCGGCGCTTTCAGATTGATTTAATCCTTCAACATCTTTAAGTCTTAATGCCTCAACCTCTTCTAAACTTAACAAAACCTCTTCTAATTCTCTGCCTGGAATTCCAGCTGGTTTGAAAAAACGTATATATGGAATATTTTTTATTCTTC
>JBEPXG010000079.1:0-6952 GCA_041642015.1 Halanaerobiales bacterium | reverse complement strand
TACTAATCTACGGTATGAGTTAGTTGAAGGTGCAGCAAGCCCCATTAAGGCTGGGGTGTGTTTTAATATACCTCCCATAAAGTGCATTGCTTGTTCAGAAAGTCCAGCATATTGACTTTCTTGACTGTCAAATATTGATTGATCATCTTTAAATAGCTGCATATGGATATGGAATCCATTACCTGCTTCACCATACAAAGGCTTAGGCATAAAGGTTGCAGTTTTACCCCAGTTTACAGCAAGATTTTTAATTATATATTTTATCTTCATAGTATCATCAGCAATTTTTGCAGCTTCAGTTCGTTCAGTTTCTATTTCATGTTGTCCAGGTCCACCTACTTCATGATGATGGTACTTAACCTCAATACCTGTATCTTCCAGAAGTGATGAAACTGCAGCTCTAAAATCACGATCTCTATCATGAGGTGCATCTAGATGATATCCTTTTTTATGACTTACTTTAAATCCATCATAGTTGTTTTGGGTCCATTCAGCTTGTTGAGAATAAATACTAAATCCAGTATTGTGACTTTGATTATTATAGTATACTTCATCAAATATGTAATATTCAAACTCTGGTCCTAAGATAAGTTTATCAGCGTAGTCTTTTTCTTCCATATATTCTAATGAACGTAACAATACATTACGGGATTCATCTTTAAAAGGAGTATCTCCATCAGGTCCTACTTCATAAATTCTACCTAAAAAGGCTAGCGTATTTTCTTTCCAAAATGGATCTATAAAGGCAGTAGTAAAGTCTGGTATAAATACCATATCACTAGCTTCTACATTTGCATATCCATAGTTGGAACCATCAAACCCAAATCCTTCAGTAAAGATATCTTTACTAAGTCTACTAGCTGGTACTGAGAGATGTTTCCAGTTACCTTTTAGCTGTGGTATTTTAAAATCAAGGGTCATAATATCATTTTCATTAATATATTTTTTTAATTCTTGATAACTATTAAACATAAAAATCCCCCTTAAGTAATAATAAATATTTCTGTCTATATAATAATGCATAATTTATGCCAAAAATTATTCGATATCAAGACCTATTAATAAAGGAATTACAGTTTTAATGTTTAATATATAAACTATATAATGGGATAATATTCAAAAGATAAATAAGATATCCCATTAATTTATTGAGAAGGTGATTTTTTGCAGAAAAAAATAACTGTTTTAGCTATTGATAAACAGGTTTCTGAATTTTTCAAAAGTGAATTAGAAAAGATATTTTCTGATCTTTTTGTAATTGATTATAGGTATCCTGATATGGATGTAATACCAGCTGTTTATGATACTGATCTTATTTTGTATACAGATCCAGAAATATTAAATCTTCTAGTAGATAAAATCAAATGTGATGCCCCTACTTTAATGATGAAAAGAACTATAACTAAGGAAGCATTAAATCAATTAAAAGATATTCCTGCTGGTAAAAAAGCACTTGTAGCAAATATTAATCAGTATATGGCTAATGAAACAATGGCCCTTTTTTATCAACTAGGTATAACAAATGTAAAGTTTTTTCCTTATTACAAAAGCAAAAAAGATATTCCTAAAGATATAAGTTATATTATTGTTCCCGAAAATGAACCATATGATTTTTTACCTGATATAGATGCAGAAATAATATTGATTGGAAATAGGGTTTTTGATATTTCTAATGTTGTTGATATTTTGTCAATACTTAGAATTGGTAATGAAAAGTCTGAAAACATAATAAAAAGATACCTTATTCAAGTACCTACTATCTGGTATGGTTTTGATTATGGTTGGGAAAATAGAAGAGTATTACTAAATCAATGGAAACTACTTTTAGATGAATTATTAAGTGGAGTTATTATTACAGATCAAAACAATCAAATTGAACTGATAAATAATAAAGCCAAAAATATTTTAGGATTAGATTCAATAAAATTAAGTGGGAAAAACATTAATAATTTAGTCAATCAAAACAAGGATTTAAAATTCATCTTAAAGAAAGAAGAAATAAAAGATAAATTAGTAAAAACAAATGGTAAAGAACTTGTTTTTACTGTTAAAGTTGTTGAGTTTGATAACCAGTTTTATGGAAAAATTATTATTGTTTCTCCATATCGTGAAATGGTCAAAACACAACAAAAAATTCATAAACAGATTGTTGGTAAAGGTCATTATAGTAATTATAGCTTTAGTGATATCATCGGTGAAAGTAAATCAATTAAAAAAGCAATAAAAATTAGTAAAAAAATAGCTGAAAGTGATTCAACAGTATTATTATTAGGTGAAAGTGGAACAGGAAAGGAAATCTTTGCAGGTTCGATCCATAATTATTCTCAGAGAAAGAAAAGACCTTTTGTAGCAATTAACTGTGCTACCTTACCATCAAATTTATTAGAATCAGAATTATTTGGTTATGAAGAAGGGGCTTTTACAGGCGCAAGAAAAGGTGGTAAAATAGGTTTGTTTGAGCAGGCAAATGGTGGTACAATATTTTTAGACGAGATTGGAGATCTTCCTTTAAATCTACAAGCAAGATTACTTAGAGCAATTGAAGAAAAAGAAATAATGAGATTAGGTGGAGACTCAGTAATAAGTATTAATACAAGAATAATTGCAGCTACAAACCAAAACTTACAAGAGTTAATGAAAAAAGGTGAGTTTAGAAAAGATCTCTTTTTTAGACTTAATGTTTTTCAGGTCAAAATTCCTTCATTGGTTGATCGTGATGATGATCTTTTAGTATTAACTAATCATTTTCTTGATCAGTTTGATAGTAATGTTGATCTTACTAGAGATTTAAAAGAGTTTTTATATAAGTATAACTGGCCTGGAAATATTAGAGAGTTAAAAAACACAATAAAATATATGATTACAATAGATAATGATAACTTATCATATAAATCATTACCAGATTATCTAAAAGAAGAACTATACTCACCTGATTTAAGTATATTAATTTTAAAATCACTATATTTTCTCAATAAAAATAATGAAGACACAGGACGTAGAAGTATTGGACAATATTTCAAACAAAATTATTATAATGTATCTGAAAACAAAATACGTAGTGAATTACAAAAATTATTAAAAGATGAAATGGTAAATATTAATAAAGGAAGAGCTGGTACTAAAATTACTGATAAAGGTCATAGTTACTTAAAAAAGAATGAGTATATTCTATAATTTAAAGATAATTATTAATAAAAGTAGTATAATTAAGTTAGCGATAAAGATAAACAAAATAATTAGGAGGCTTATTAAAATGAAAGCAAAACAAGTAGTTGGAGAAAAAGCAGCAGAATATGTAAAAGATGGAATGGTAGTTGGACTTGGTACAGGTTCTACAGCTTATTGGGCAGTGGAAAAGATAGGTGAAATGGTTAAAAACGGTTTAAATATTAGAGCCATTCCTACATCAGAAGAAACAAGAAAACATGCAGAAGAATTAAATATACCTTTAGTAAGTTTATCAGATGTAAAGCACATTGACCTTACAATTGATGGAGCTGATGAGGTTGATACAAATTTAAACTTAATAAAGGGGGGAGGGGGAGCATTAGTTAGAGAAAAGATTGTTGCCTATGAAAGTAAAAAGTTAATTATTATAGTTGATGATTCTAAATTAGTTGATACTCTAGGTGATTTTCCACTACCAGTAGAGGTAGTACATTTTGGTTGTGACAAAACCTTGATAAATTTAGAAAAGTTTGATTGTCAGGCAAAATTAAGAAAAGATGAAAAAGGTGTATTTGTATCAGATAATGATAACTACATTATTGACTGTAACTTCGAAGAAATAAATGACCCCAAAACCTTAAACCAGGAATTGAATATCTTACCCGGTGTTGTTGAATCTGGACTATTTGTAGATATGGCCGATATGGTTATTGTTGGTTCAAATGATGGTGAGATAAAAATATTAGAGTAATTAAAAAGAAAGAAGTGAAAAAATGAAAAAACTGGCCAATATATTTTCGATTGGAGCTCAGTTTATAGACTACTGTCAGAAAAAGGGCTGGATTATTGAAAAAGGTACAGGTAAGAACAAAGAATGGTATATCTCAGATGAAGGTATTGAAGAATTGAAGAAATTCAATATTAATACTTAAACTTATTAATTTGGGAGGACTCGGTTTGAACAAAATAAATTTAAAAGAAAAGTTTAAATTGATTGAACAGTATTGGGATCCAAAAATTATAGGTGAAGTAAATGATATGCATGTCAAGTTAGCTAAAATCAAAGGTGAGTTCGAATATCACAAACATCTTAATGATGATGAACTATTTTTTATAGTTGAAGGAAAATTAACAATGAAGTATAGAAATACTGAGGAAGTCTTAAGTAAAGGAGAACTTGTGATCGTTCCTAAAGGAGTGGATCACAAACCGGTTGCAAAAGAGGAAACTTTAATCATGTTATTTGAATCTAAAGAAACTGTAAATACAGGAGAAAAAGAAAATGATTTTACCAAAACAGATTTAGATTGGATTTAAATTTGTAATCAAAGTGAGGTTTTAATCTTGAAAGAAAAGTTAGAGAATACTGTTTTAGAATATGTGAATAAATTTGAACAAAAAAAGGATGTTCATAGTTCATGGAGAACACCACTAATAGCTTATGCTGATGCCAATGATCCTTTGTTTGAAAAACTTAAAGAAGTTGTTTCCGAAAGTCATTCTTTACCAAAAGATTTATTAAATAATGCTCAAACAGTTATAAGTTTCTTTTTACCGTTTGATGAATCAATTAATAAATCAAATATTGTTGGTAGATTAAGTTCAAGAAAATGGGCTATAGCATATATTGAAACAAACCAGTTAATATATGAAATCAACAAACAAGTAAAAATTTTTTTAAAAGAAGAAGGTTATCACTCATCAGTAATACAAGCGACTCATAACTTTGATGAAGAGAAATTAGTTAGTGATTGGTCTCATCGTCATGCAGCATATATTGCTGGATTAGGTACTTTTGGTATTAACAATATGTTAATTACAGAAAAAGGCTGTGCAGGTAGAGTGGGTAGTATTATTACAGACCTTCAGTTAGAACCTACTAAAAGAAATGAAAAAGAAAACTGCTTATATAAATATAATGGTTCTTGTAAAGTATGTGTAAATAGATGTGTTAATGGTTCATTACAAGAGGATAGTTATAATAGATATACTTGTTATGAACTTTGTTTAGAAAATGTTGAACAGCATAATGATTTAGATTTAGCTGATGTCTGTGGAAAATGTTGTGTTGATCTTCCTTGTTCAACTACAAATCCAGTATCTTGATATACAAATAAAAAATAAGTGGTGAGTTTATTGAGAAAAAAATTATTAAACAAAGCTAAAGAACACATGAAATTTTTATGTGAAAGTTTAACTGATCGCCATGTGGGAAGTATACAAAACCAAAAAGCAGGAGAATATATTTTAAATGTCTTAAATAATAGCAATGCTACATTAGTCAAAGGAAAGAAATTCAATTGTTTTGACTGGAAGCCATTAGATGTCTCTTTGGAAGTGGATAATAACTATTATGAAGCATATATTAGCCCTTATTCTTCTAGTACAAAAATAGAAGCTTCTTTTTGTATTGCTTCAAACTTAGAAGAGTTAAAAAACGTAGATGGGAAGGATAAAATAGTATTACTAACAGATGATTTATGTAAAGAACAATTGGTTCCTAAAAATTTTCCCTTTTATAATATTGATGAACATAAAGAAATAATAAAATTATTAGAAAATAAAGGGTTTAAAGCTGTAATAACTGCAACCGGTAAAGATGAAAATACTGCTGGTGGAATGTATCCATTCCCACTTATTGAAGATGGTGATTTTGAATTACCATCAATATATATTAAAGATAAAATTGGAGAAGAACTAAAAAAGAAAGTTAATAAAACTGTAAAAATAGAAATAAAGACACATAAAGAAGAATCATCTGGGATGAATGTAATAGCGGATTTTAATAATGAAGTAGAAAACAAGATTGTACTGTTTGCTCACTTTGATAGTAAATTAAATTCTCCTGGTGCAATTGATAATGCAACTGGAATTACTTCTTTACTACTTTTAGCTAATTTATTAGAAAATGAAAAACTAAACTTTAATGTAGAGATAGCTCTATTAAATGGTGAAGATTATTATTCTAATCCTGGGCAGAGATTATATTTTATAGAAAATCAAAAACAACTTAAAAAAATATTATTAGGTATTAATATTGATGGTATGGGTTATACCAATGGGAAAATTGCTTATTCATGTTATAATAATCAATTAACGGATTCTGCACTTATTATCTTTAAAGAGTTCAATATGGTAGAGGGAGATAACTGGTATCAGGGAGAACATGCTATACTAGCTCAACAAGGAATACCAGCAGTTGCATTTACTACAAGTGAACTTAAAGAGATAATGAGTTTTGTCCATACTGAAAGAGATAATTTATCAATTGTTGATTTTGATCAAATTATTGATACTGCTTTTGCTTTAAAGAATTTTATATATAGTTTACAATAATAACAAATTAATATACTGGAGGAGTTAAGATGTCAATAGTAGATGAGTTTAATTTAGAAAAAATTGAAGAGGGTACTGTTTATGAAATTTATGAAGGAAATTATTCTTCTGATGAAGAGATTGAAGAAAAATTAATGTTAGCTGGATATAAGTTTGTAAAAGAAGAAAAAAAGATTTATGTAAGAAAAATATATGCAGATGATCTTGAATATCGAATTGCAATTTTAGATTCTGGAAATATAAGGATTTGGACTTTTGAATCAGAGGAATATTATGAAGAAGAATTAAATCACTATAAAATGTGACAAAACATGAATTTTCGGGGGAATTAATTATGGACGAAGAAAAAAAAGAGGAAGTAGAATTTTTTAATAAAAGAGCAGAAGATTGGGATGAGAATGTACCACAAAAAAGTATTGAAGTTGCTGAAGATTTTATAAAAGATTAT
>JBEPXG010000078.1:0-6978 GCA_041642015.1 Halanaerobiales bacterium | reverse complement strand
ATGTTATATTAATCCAGGAGATTCTGCTTTAGTACCGGATCCAGGATATCCAGTATACAAGACAAGTATATTACTAGCAGATGGGAATCCAATTATGGTTCCATTAAAAAAAGAAAATGATTTCTTACCTGATTTAACTACAATAAAAGAAGAAGATGCTGAGCAAGCAAAAATTATGTTTTTAAACTATCCTAATAATCCAACCGGTGCAATGGCTAGTTTAGAATTTTTTAAAGAAGTAGTGGAGTTTGCAAAAAAATATAATATCATTATAGCTCATGATGCAGCATACACCGACATTTATCTAGATGAAAACAAACCACATAGTATTTTAGAAGTTGAAGGTGCTAAAGATGTTGCAATTGAGTTTAATTCACTATCAAAACCATATAATATGACAGGATGGAGAATTGGTTGGGCAATTGGAAACAAAGATGTTATAGAATCATTAGGAAGATTAAAAACAAATATTGACTCTGGAATCTTTGAAGCAATACAATATGCAGGTATAGAAGCCTTATATAATGGTGATGAAAGTATTAAAGAAGTCACAGAAAAATATAAAAAAAGAAGAGACTTATTAGTAGAAGGTTTAACTGATTTAGGTTGGAAAATAAAACCTAATAAAGCTACATTCTACTTATGGATTGAAGTGCCTGAAGATATGAGTTCTTCAGAGTTTTCTAAAGATCTATTTAAAAAGACAGGGGTATTCTTTACTCCAGGAATAGGTTGGGGAGAATATGGTGAAAACTACTTAAGAATTGCTTTAACTGTTTCACAAGAAAGAATAGCAGAAGCTATTGCTCGAATTGAAGAAAGTAGTTTTGTATATAATTAATAAATAATATATAAATAAAGAGGTTGATTACTATTATAAAAACAACTAAAACTCTCATATTAATAGCCATCTTTATAATATTATTCACACTCTCAGCCTCAGCAGTTGTCGAACCTAATTGGCAGGTTATTAAAAATAGAAGCCTAAATAATTTAGAAGAAAATCCAGATAGTATTAAAGCAAATTATAATCTGGTGATTTCTCATGTTAATTTAGGTGATATTAAAGCTGCATACAATAAAATAAATGAATTAAGTAATAGATTTGATGAAAGTAAATTTATAGATACAATATCTCCTTATTTAAGAGAAGTTAATAAGTATCCTGATAGCATTCTAATTTTAAATTACTGTGCATTTTATGGAGTAGTTATGGAAAATTACAATCTTTCAATCCGTTATTTCAGTAAAATATTAGAATTAACTCCAGATAATTATAATATACGAAACTTTCTTGCTGCAAGTTATATCGAACTTAATCAATATGAAACTGCAGTAAAAGAGATAAATAAAGCTTTAGATACACAAGATAATGAATTTTCACACCTTTTAATGGGGATAGTGCATTATGAACGTGGTAATCTAATAAAAGCTTTAAGTGAATTTTCAAAATCAGGAAGTTTAGGTAGAGAATTGATAAAATAATAGGAGATTTTAAGATGGTATTTAAAAATAATAAAAAAAGTAGATGATATTATGTTTAAGTATCCTTTAGATGACTATGAAGACTTTAAAGAAAAAGCATTAAAATGTAATAGATGTAATCTAAGAGAGACTTGTACTCAAGTTGTTATGGGGGAAGGCTCTTTAGAACATAAAATTATGTTTATTGGTGAAGGACCTGGTGGTACTGAAGATAAAAAGGGAAGACCTTTTGTCGGAAGAGCTGGAAGGCTTTTAGATAAAATACTAAAATCTGTAAAGATCGAAAGAGAAGAAGTATATATTACTAATATAGTAAAATGCAGACCACCTGATAATAGAAACCCAAATGATAAAGAGATGAAAGCTTGTTCACCAATCTTAAAAACTGAAGTAAAATACATAAAACCTAAAGTTATTGTACCTTTAGGTTCTGTTTCGTTAAAATATTTACTTGGTCCAGATAAGAAAATAACAAAAGACAGGGGAAAGTGGTTTAACAAAGGAGAGATATACTTCCTACCAACTTTTCACCCTGCCTATCTTTTAAGAAATTCGAATATGAAGAAAAATGTTTATAAGGATTTTATTAAAATCAAAAAATCTATCGATAGAATAAATAATTTATATGATCTTAAGAGTTAAAACATGTTTTTTTCAAAGTTACGGAAAAGACCTATTACTTTCCCCATCAGTTTAACATTTTTAACTAAAATTGGATCATAATCAGGATTTTCTGGTTTTAACTCTACATAATCTTCTTTTTTATAAAATCTTTTTACTGTAGCCCTGTTATCTATCAGGGCTATTACTATTTCACCATTGTTAGCAGTACTCTGCTGTTGAGCAATTACATAATCTCCGTGATTAATACCTGCATTTATCATACTTTCCCCATCAATTTCTAACATAAATAACTTTTTACCCTTAACTTTTATAAAACTTGTTGGAACAGGGAAGTAATCTTCAATATTTTCTTCAGCTAAAATAGGAATACCAGCGGTAACCCTACCAACAATAGGAATATGTATCATTTCTTTATCAAAATTATCTCTAATTTCATCTTCATAACTATTATTATCTAATATTTCTATTGCTCTTGGTTTAGATGGATCTCTTCTAATAAATTCTAATTCTTCTAAAGTTTTTAGATGACTATGAACAGAAGCAGGAGACTTTAATCCAACAGCTTTTCCAATCTCACGTACAGATGGTGGATACCCCTTACTGCTAATTTCATTTACAATATAAGTATATATTGCTCTTTGTCTAGGACTTAAACTCTCAACATCTGGCATTAACTTGTCCCCCCATAAAAATTAGTAAGTATCTATATAAAAATGTCAATAATTTTATAAACTATAATATATTTACTGGTTAAATTATAACACATTAACCCCCATAAAGCAAACAATCGTTCTAATATTAGACAAATTTATTTGACACCAAACAAATGTTTTGTTATAATCTTTATATAAGAACATTTGTATTGGAGGAGATATAATGTATAAAGGTAATGCAAATCTCAAACGTGAAAAGAAAACAAAATCTAATAAGAAGTTTATTGCTATAATATCAGTCATTATACTACTTACAATCACATTAATAACATTATATACAGTAAATGGACTAACTGAAAAAGAGATCTATTATAAAAACATAGAAATAAAAAATGGCCAAACACTTTGGAAAATAGTCGAAAATGAGTTCGGTAATAATATAAATATACGAAAGTATGTTTACCAAATAAAACAAATAAATAATTTAGAAAATTCTAATATTAGGCCAGGACAAGTGATAAAAATTCCAGTTGAAAAAGAAGTTTAAAATAATAAATAAACAAATGTATTGTTAAAACCCTTAGGTATAAAAGTATGCAATTTCGCCCAGTTGCATACTTTTTTGTATTTTATATAAGTGATTTAAATTATTTAAAATTAATATATTAATAAAAAGGAAAGAATAAATAATTTGAAAACAAACATTCATAATTGAGATGTGTTTAAAAATATTAGAGATAGTACTGGTTAGATTATATTTAAGGTTTAAAAATTATATAATATTTTTAAGAAATTTTTTTAAGTTTTAATAAAAAAATATTTAGAGGTTTTATAGTATATAAGATAAAAAAATATTAACAATGATATATTATTTAAAAAGAAAACACTTTCACAAACTCAATATTATCTTTTATTTATTTCGTAAAATGTATATTTTACGAAATTATAGTGTTTTTTTAACAAATATAGCCCTAATTAAGCTGTTTTTACTTTAAAAACCTCTATTATTGTTCTATAATATATTAAAGGTCTTTATTTTTATATCAAATAACTTTCTGGAGGTTTTTTTAATGAAAATAAATATTGTTGCAGATAGTTCTTGTGATTTACCAGAAAAATATTTAAAAAAAATTAAACTTGCTCCCATGACTTTAAAATTTAAAAACGAAATATTTAAAGATCGTGTTGACATCTCTCCAAAAGAATTTTATAAAAAATTAAAGTCTATTGATTATAGTCCAGGTTCTGCAGCACCTTCTCCGGGAGATTTTTTAGATAAACTTAAAGATGACAATGATAATTATATTATTGCAATATCTTCTGCTTTAAGTAGCAGTTATAATAATGCTGTTATAGCTAAAGATATATTTATAGATAAAGTAAATGATGGTTTTGTCCATGTCTTCGATACTTTGAATGCTTCTGTAGGTGAAGGTTTAATTATCCTAAAACTACTCGAGCTTAGAGAAAAAAGTATGGATAATAGTACACTTGTAAATGAGTTAGGCTCTTATATCGAGGGTCTAAATACATTCTTTATCTTAGAACATATGGATAATCTAATAAACAGTGGTAGATTAAATAAAATCATGGGTAAGATTGTAAGTCTGTTAAATATAAAATTATTGATGGGAAAAGATGAAAATGGAGCTATAAAACTTTATGATAAAATTAGAGGATCTAAAAGAGCTTTTAATAGATTATTAGAGTATATAGATAAATACGGAAATGATTTAGAAAACAAATATTTAGGTATAGCACATTATGATTGTTATGAAAAAGCAAAAGCATTTAAAGAAGAAGTTGAAAAAAGATATAACTTTAAAGAAATTATTATTACTGAAATGGGTCCAACAATTGCTACTTATGCAGACCGTGATGCAATTTTAATTAGTTTTTAGTTATATCTTTTTATATACAACTCTTCCTTTTTTTTCTACTTTTATATTAATAGCTAAATTACCCTTTATATCTAGAACTTTAACCTCTTCTCCAATTTGTTTTTTAGAAGATGAATAGATGCATCTAAATATATCATTAGGATTATTCAAATATGGGTCTACTTTTATGTAGACCTCTTTTTTATTTTTAAGATCATTATTTATTGCTAAAAGAAATTCTTCTTCACTTAAAACCCTTGACCATCCTATTATGTCAGTAATCCTCTCTTCTTCTCTTTTTTTATTTGGAATGAAAAAATCATTATCTTTTGAGTAAGTGATAGATCGTAAATACTGTCTTCCATGTCTTAGTTCAATATTTTCTTTTCTTAGATTTAATATTTCTTTTGATTTTTGATATATATCAGAATTTTTATTGAAAAAATGTTTATCTTGAGTTCTAAATGCACCAAATTTACTACCAAACATAGCTTCTCTTATATATTTATCACTATTTCCACTACCATCAAAACCTTGTTCAGTTCCATAATACATACAAGGAATACCCAAAGTTGTCATATTAAACATAATTGCATTAATTAATAATGGTGATGTTCCTTTTTCAGCACAAAAACGATATTTATATTCATCACCCAAACTAACCATATCATGGTCATCAAACATAGTTACAACATTATCTTTAAACCATTTATAAACATCTTCACCAAGGATCTCATTATTAGTAAAAATATTGAAATATTCTTCTGGATTAGTAATTCCTTTTGGTACACCTTCCAATCTATTAGGAATATCATTTATCCCAAGTGCAGCATCTAATCCAGTATTATTTAAAGTATCATATGCAAAAGTAAATCCTCCTGTAATTTCACCAATCAAACAGAAGTTCATTTTTCCAATACTTTTTGTAAATTCATGAATTTCACGAACAAAATGTCTTGTTGCTCCCCAATCGAGATGTTTTACACTATCTATCCTATAACCATCTATATCGGTTTCAACTATCCAGTATTTATATACTTTTGTTAAAATATTTAAAGTATCAGAAGGAATAAAGCCTTCATCATCCTTATACCGTCCTAAATAATGAGTTTTAAAAGACATAAAATCTCCCTGTATATACTCAGGGTAATATTCCCAATTTTGTATTTCTCCTTTTCGTTCATATATATCTTTATTTTGCATTTCTTTTGGCCAAACAGCCCCATCAGGCCAAATATCATCTAAGTTTATATTATCAGGATCTATACTTGGGTAACCATTATTATCGCGAAATGCTTCTAGATGATATTGCTCACCTGTCCAAATCGGATTATCTTCTTTATAGCCATAAACATCACCTGAATGGTTAATAATAATATCTAAAATTACATAAATATCCCTCTTATGAGCTTCTTTAACTAATTTTTTCAAATCTTTTTTAGTCCCAAAATGAGGGTCAATCATAAGAAAGTTTTGAATTCCATAGCCATGATAGCTTTCATGGAAAGCAACCTGTTTAAAAACAGGACTTAACCACAGAACCGTAATTCCAAGTTCTTTTAGATAATCTAATTTAGATATTACTCCTTTAAGATTACCTCCATTCCACTTATCTCCCCATTTTTTCCAATCATTTTCTTTATCAGTATTAACAATACTATCGAAATCTTGGTTTGAATTATATAATTCTTTATTTTCTTCATTCCCATCAGAAAAGCGATCAACAATTAAAAAATATATTATTTGATCCTCCCAATGGGCAGGAGATTCATGAAAATCATCTTTTTCTTTTAATTTTTTTAAATCGATTTCATCAATACTTTTCATTTATATCAAACCCTTTTTATTCCTTAAATGCTCCAACTATTTTACCATAATAAATTGTATGATAATCATCTTGTGGATAATATTTTTCTTTTATTTCATCATTGATTAAAAGATCTGGATCCATATCTTGTTTATATACAATCTCACACTCATAATGAACATCATTACCTTTTATAAAGGGTGTATCAAGTTTTATACCTTCTATTAATTCCAAATCTAATTCTTCAAACTTATTTAAATCACGTCCAGACTTAGTACCACAATAATCAGTTTCTCTTTTCATCTTATTACCAAATGGTACTGAAACTGTAAACTGATCTGTATTTTCAATAATTTCATGAGTGTAGCGAGAATGTCTAACTAAAACTGTAAATATAGGTAATCCCCATACTACTCCAACATTACCCCATCCAATTGTCATAGTATTTAACTTATCTTTATCTTTTACGGTTAGAAATGCACCAATTTTAATTCCCTTCATAACTTCATCTTGATAATTACTAAATTTA
>JBEPXG010000077.1:0-7004 GCA_041642015.1 Halanaerobiales bacterium | reverse complement strand
AATTGTTGAACTTCTTTCTGGTAATATTGATTGGGCCTGGGTAACACCAGCTCACCATCAGGGTTTAACAAATAATAGCGTATATAAAGATTCTGTTTACAGAGTTAATACTTTACACGTTGCTTACTTTATAGTTAATATGAACGAAGGACCTTTTGGAGAGAATCTTAAATTACGTCAAGCAATTAGTTATGCGTTAAATAGAGAATCAGTAATAGATTCACTACAGGGCAGAGCAAATAGAGCTATTGGAATCTTCCCCCCAGGCTTTATGGGTCATGATCCTGAAGCAACAGCATATGAGTATAATCCTGAAAAAGCAAAAGAACTATTAGCTGAAGCAGGTTACCCTGATGGATTACCAGAAACTTATACTGTAATAAGTTTACCTTGGTCTAACTTAATAAAAATTCTAGAAATATATCAACAAAACTTAAGAGAAGTTGGAATCAATATAGAACTTAGACCAGTTCAACAAGGTGAATATATGTCAGTTATTAGTGAAGGAGATTTCGATTTAGCATATGGTTATAGAGTAGCAGACTATGCTGATCCAGATTCCTTTGTTTATCCTTTACTACACTCAGATTCAATTGATGGTGGAGGAAATGTAGCATTTTATTCTAATGATACTGTTGATAATTTAATTGAAGAAGGTAGATTAGCAACAGATGATCAAAAACGTAAAGAAATTTATGAAGATATAAATAATATGGTACAAGAAGACTTACCTTATATAACAACTACACATAATATCTGGGTAGATGTAATGAATCCTAAAGTTAGAAACTGGCAACCAAGTGCAATGGATATTCATATGTTCCATAGAGTTTGGTTAGAAGAGTAATAATTTATTACCGGGTATAGTCTAACTATGCCCGGTTTCTCATTTAGTAATTAATTAGCTTTCTTTGAGGAGTGGATTAGATTGTTTAATTACATATTAAAACGTTTTTTATTCTTAATACCAATATTAATAGGATTATCTTTACTAATATTTTTCTTTTTATATCTAATCCCAGGTGATGTAGCTAGAATGATAGCTGGACCATCTGCAAGTAAAGAAGTTGTTGAAAGTATAAGTAATGAAATGGGATTAAACCGACCATTACCTATACAATATTTAGATTTTTTATTTAATTTTTTAACAGGTGATTTTGGTCATTCTTATCAATCAGGTAAGGCTATTATTGATGAAATTCCAATTGTGTTTAAACGAACTTTACAATTAACAATAGTAGTTCAAATTATTTCTTTTATTATTGGTGGACTATTAGGAATTATTTCAGCTATTTGGAGAAAATCAGTTTGGGATCGTCTCATTATGGCAATATCTGTATCTGGATTATCATTACCACTTTTTTGGTCTGCATTAGTAATACAATTAATATTTTGTATATATTTAGGATGGCTTCCTCCATCCGGATATAGGTCTGGTTTTGATATATATATAATATTACCAACATTGACTTTAGTATTACCGAACAGTGGAATGTTGGCAAGGGTTTCAAGGTCAGCTGTTATAGATGTAATGAACAATGACTATATAAGAACAGCAAGATCAAAAGGTTTATCAAATTTTTTGGTAATAACTAAACATATAGTTAGAAATGCATTAATACCAATGATTACTATGACTGGCACAAATTTAAGTAGAATGATAGGTGGAGTTATAATGATTGAGATAATCTTTACCTGGCCTGGAATGGGAAAATATGTGTATGATGCTTTATTAGCTAAAGATTTTCCTGCGTTACAAACTGCAACTATGTTAATTGCTTCATTAGTTATAGTGATTAATTTATTTGTTGATCTTACTTATGGTTTAATAGATCCTCGTATTAGATATGATAATTAGGAGGGAGTAAGCATTGAATTCAAAAAATATATTTAAATATATAAAAAAAGAACCGTTAGCATTTATAGCTTTATTAATAGTAATTTTATACATAATTATTGCTTTATTTGCTCCTTTAATTGCTACTCATGATCCATTAAGTACAAAAACAAGTATGACAGTTGATGGAGAAAAGGTATATGCACCTTATCCCCCTAGTAAAATGCATTGGTTTGGTACAGATCAATTAGGTAGAGATATATTCAGTAGAATCATTTATGGTGTGAGAATATCTTTATTTGTTGGTATTGTGGCAAGGGGTTTAAGTATGTTATTAGGAGTATTTATTGGTCTTATAACTGGTTTTTCAGGTGGATTAATTGATAATATTATGATGAGAATTACTGATGTATTTATGTCAGTTCCTGCTATCTTATTAGCGATGATTGTAACACTAATTTTTAGTCCAAGTCTAACATCTGTAATTTTAGCTATTATAGTAGTGGGATGGCCAGATGTTGCTCGTTTAGTAAGAAGTCAGGTAATGAGTATTAAAAACAATGATTATGTGGAAGCTGTTGAGGCATTAGGAGCAAATAAAATTAGAATTATTCTTAAGCATATTTTACCTAACTGTATGGGAATTATAATTGTATCATTTTCAATGGGAATACCAGGAGCAGTTATGTATGAAGCAGGATTATCATTTTTTGGACTTGGAATTCAACCACCTTCCCCAAGTTTAGGCTCTATAATTTCAAATGGTAGAGGATATATGATGTTTGCACCCTGGTATAGTATATTACCCGGAATTGTATTAGCATTATTTGTTCTATCAGTAAATATTTTAGGTGATACAGTTATAGATTATTTTGATCCATCATATAAATAAAATGGAGTGATAAAATGAAGTTGGGAGTATCAACAAGTGTATTTTTACACCATAACTTAGAAACTGCCTTACAAAAAATAGGTGATTTAGATCTAAAATATGTAGAAATATGGGGAGAACCACCTCACTTATGGGTTGATAATATTAACTATAATTATCTTAAATCTATTGATAAATTGCTGGATAAATATGCTTTAAAACCTTCATACCATGGTCCAGCACATGATGTTGATATTACAAGTATGAATCCTGGTATAAGAGAAGAATCTATTAAACAACATAAAAGATCTCTTAATATAGCAAAATTTTTAGGTGTAGATGTATATGTTGTTCATGCAGGTAGTTTTTATCCAGGTGACATTAATAAAAAAAATAAAGGTTTTGATAGATTATATAAATCAATTGATGAACTATTAAGTCTAGCTAAAAAGTATGATATAGTATTAGCTATTGAAAATCATCCAGTAGATGAAAATGGTATTTTTAATAATCCAAAATATATGAGGAAAGTAATAGATGATTTTAGTTCACCACATCTTAAAGCTACATTAGATCTTGGACACGCTAATTTAACAAACTATCCAGTAATAGACTATATCAAAGAACTAAAAGATGATATTGAGCATATTCATCTAAATGATAATAATGGAATTGAAGATTTACATCAAATTTATGGCAAAGGTAATTTAGATTCTAAAAATATAATAAAAGCATTAAAAGATATTGGATTTAATGGAGTAGGAGTATTAGAAATATGGGCACCAGATAATCCAGCAAAAGCTATTAATGATAGTATTAAATATATAAATTCAATTTAATTAATAAAAGAGAGGTTGGTCTAGTTGAAAAAAAGAATAATTGGTATCGATATTGATGGAGTAATAACTGATGAATATAGTTCATATAACAGAAATATTTGGCATCATTATCTATGTAATTATATAGGTGAAGAAATAACACGTAAAGAAAATATATATAATATTTATGATGCATATGATTTACCCAAAAAAATATTAGATGAATTTTTGGAAAACAAGTTAAAAGATATCTATATTGATTTAACTCCTAATGAAGGTGTTAAAGAGGTTTTAGATGATTTAAAAAAAGAAAATTTTACTATTATCTTAATCACTGCTCGTGATAAAAAATATAGAAAAATTACTGAAAATTGGTTAGATAAATATGAAATAGTTTATGATAAGCTAATTCATAGAATAAATAAAGTTCCCTGTGCAAAAGAGGAAAACATTCAATTATTTATTGAAGATGATCAAAATAATGCAGAGTCTTTTTTAAATAATGGTATTGGTATTATATTATTTGATAAAAAACATAATAGAGATTCAAAAGATATCAAAAATAAATATAGAGTTAAAAATTGGCAAGAAGCAGAAGAACTTATATATAATTATTATGATATAAAAATGGTGATATAAAAATGAAAAAATATTCCGGTGATTTTAATAATTTAATAGAGAAATGGAATCTAAAAGAGGAAGATTTATGGATTGATTATCAGGTTTTAGGACCTATGTTTGCATCTTTAAGAATGTTTTTAAGTATGAAAAATGTATTACCAGTTATTGTAGGTTCTAAAGGTTGTTTAAATCATTTAAGATTTACTATAATAGCTTGGGGAGAAGATGACTTCCATTTAGGTAAAAAACCTATTGCTCTTTTAGAATATAATCAGGAAGATATTATTACCGGTAATTATGAAATTAGTGATAAATGGTATGAAAAGATTAAAGATATGGCAAATTATACTGATACAGAATTAATAGTATTATTACCAACAGATCCTATTACAATTTCTGGAGTAAACTTAGAACAAATAGCAAATGAAATTAATAATAGATTAAATATTGATACAAGTTATTTATCTACTTCTGCAATTTCAGGTGATAATCAATCGGAGGGTTATCAATCTGCTCTAAATGCTTTATATAAACCATACTTAGATAAAAAATATAAAAGAGAAAAAACAGTAAACCTTGTTGGGTGGATGTGGCCTTCAAGAAAAAGAGAACATGAAATTGGAGCATGTATTGATATGTTAAAACAAGTAGGAATAGAAGTTCAATCTGTAATTACTGGTGGTAGCTCTATTAAAGATATAGAAGAAAGTATGAAAGCATCAGCTAATGCAATGGTTTGTTCGGCTGTTGTAGGTGACATTTTTTATGACTTAGAAGAAAAAGGAATAAAATTAGCAGGAAGAAGGTCACCATATGGTTTTGAAGGAACAAAAGAATGGTTGATAAGTATAGCAGATGCATTAGATATAGATACTAAAGATAAAATAGAAAATCTAGAAAAACTTTATCAAAAAGACTTTAATGAGTTGAAAAATATTTTAAAAGATAAAAAAGTATTTGTTAGTGGTGGTCCAGGTAGATTAATTGGTCTATTACATACTTTAATTGATTATGAAGTAGAAATCAAAACTGCCGCATTATTTTGGCCTCATCCCTGGTCTCAAAATGATTTGAAACATATGAAAGAAAATCATAATTTAAAAGTAGAAAATTTTATAGTTTCTCCAGGACTTGATGATTTAGAAAAAGTAGCAAAAGATTATGAAATAGACCTATGGTTAGGTGGTTACCAAGAACAACATATTGCAAAAAAACATGGTATTCCTTTTGTACCAATAACAGTTTACACATCTCCACATGTTGGATTTGAAGGTGTAATTAACTTGGGAAATAAATTAAAATTAGCATTAAAAGGTTATGATTTCACAGAAAATATTCTTAAAGCAAAGGAGATACAACCATGTATATATCAACTAAAAGGGAAAGAATAGAGCCGCTAAAGGGTTGTTCAATGGTTGGAATAATAGAAGGAATATTAGGTATGGATGATGCTTTACCATTAGTCCACGGACCTTTAAGTTGCTCATCAGGACATAGAATGGTATATCTATTTGCTGATAAGGAACCAATTTTACCTACAACTGCTCTAACTGAACAGGATTTAATTTTAGGTTCACAGGAAAAGTTGAAATATGCTTTAGAAAAGGCATATGATTTATATAAACCAAAGTATCTTGTTATAATAATAACCTGTGCTATTAGTATGTCGGGTGAGGAGTTTAATGTTATTATAAATGAATTTGAAAAAAATAATAACTGTAAAGTTTCTGTATTAGATGGAAGTGGTTTATATGGAGAAGAAGTAGATGGTTTCAACCTATTATATAATGATATTTTAAAGCAATTTAATGTTAAGGATAATCATACAAATTTAATAAGTCTAGATGGCATTGCTTTAAGTGATGTAAATGTATATAATAACTATAATACTTTACTAGAACTTATAAAAAATTATACAGAGCTAAAAAATGGTCCATCAATTTTTATGAATTTTAACTTAGAAAATGATTTAGAAAAATATTTAAAATCAAAAAAAGTTAAGATTGGTCATCTATGGAATAATTATAAAGTAGAAAATAATATACCAGCTCCATATGGTATTCAAGGTACATTTAAATGGATAAAATGGATTGAAGAGATAACAGAAAAAAAGATTAAAAATGAACTTATTGTTGATTATAATAATTATAATGAAAAATTAAATGTTATAAAAGAAAAAAATAACTTTGAAAAAGTAAAAGTTATAATTGAAGGTGATTCTTGGTCTAGTTTAGGATTAGCGTCATTTATAAAAAATGAATTAAATGCGACTGTATTTTTAAGTACTGATAATTATGGAGTAGAATATAATAAAAAACATAGGTTAGTAAATAATATTTACAATGATATGGGTGGTTATGAATTATTTAAAATGGCTAATAAAATAGATCCAGATATAGTATTTGGTTCTTCATATATAAGATGTAAAAAGAAATGGGATATTGTACCATTTAGTCAACCTATATATCATTTATATGAAAAAGATCATAAATTATTAGGTTTTGAAGGTGCATTTAAAATTATTGATTTAATAAAAAGTAGCATAAATAACAACTAAAATAATGAAAGAATTATGTAATAATATGGAGGAAATATAATGAAGAAGATAGCTATGTATGGAAAAGGTGGAATTGGTAAATCAACTATAGCAGTTAATTTAGCTTTAACATTTGCTAATATGAACTACAGGGTTGGATTAATAGGATGTGATCCAAAAGGAGATACTTGTAGGTTATTATCACCTAAAAGATTACCGACCATTTTAGATAATTATCGTAAAATTAAAGAAGATATAAATAATATTAGTAATTTAACTTATAATTATAAAGATAAAATTACTTGTATTGAAGTAGGAGGC
>JBEPXG010000076.1:0-7015 GCA_041642015.1 Halanaerobiales bacterium | reverse complement strand
ATATTTTATCAGTATCTTTTTTATCTTTAATTAATTTAATTGTTTCATCTAAGATCAAGTCTTTTGTATCTAACTTTTGATTTGTCATAGTTAACCTCCTAATTTTATAGTACAGTGTTTAGTACAGTGTTCTATTTCTATTATATATTATATAAATAATTTTAATTTGTCAAGTAGAAAATAAAAAAAGTCCTAAATAGATATGTTAAATCTACTAGGACTTCACTCTAAGTATTTAATTTTTAGTATAAATTATTCTAACTCTTTAAATAAATTAACCATTTCTATCATAGATAATGCTGCTTCAAATCCTTTATTCCCTGACTTAGTTCCTGCTCTAGATATAGCCTGTTCTATTGTATCAGTTGTTAAAACACCAAAAATCACAGGAACTTCTGAATCTAAACCTACTTTAGCTGTTCCTTTTGATACTTCTGATGAAACATAATCAAAATGAGGAGTTTCTCCACGAATAACAGCACCTAGACATATTACCCCATCATATTTACCACTATTAGCCATCTTTTTTGCAGTTAAAGGGATTTCAAATGAACCAGGTACCCAGGCTATTTCAATGTCTTCTTCATCTACTTCATGTCGTTTAAGACCATCTAATGCACCTTCCAATAGTTTACTTGAAATAAATTCATTAAACCTGCCTACTACAATTCCTATTTTTTGATCTTTACCTATTAACTTTCCTTCATATACTTTTGACATAATATCCCCCACTTTATGTTTTTATTAATCTAAGTCTAATAGATGTCCCATTTTATCTTTTTTCACTTTTAGATAAAATTCATTTTCATCATTTGGTTCTATTTCTAAAGGAACTCTTTCAGTTATTTTTAATCCATAACCTTCAAGACCAATTACTTTTTTAGGATTATTAGTTATTAATCTTAAAGTATGAAGTCCAAGATCAGATAAAATTTGAGCTCCAATTCCATAATCTCTTAGATCTGGTTTAAAACCTAAAGCTTCATTAGCTTCTACTGTATCTAAACCATCATCTTGTAGAGAATATGCCTTAATTTTATTTGCTAGACCAATACCTCGACCTTCTTGTCTCATATATAATAATACACCTTCACCATTTTCTTCAATCATCTGAAGAGCTGCAGCTAACTGTTGTCCACAGTCACAGCGTAAAGATCCAAATATATCTCCTGTTATACATTGTGAATGAACTCTAACTAATACATCTTCTTTACCTTTTATATCACCTTTAATCACTGCTATATGCTCTTTATCATCAACTTCTGTTGTAAATACTTTTATATCAAATTCACCAAACTTTGTTGGTAATTTTGCTTCAGCTTCTAGTTTTATTAAACGATCTGTTTTTTTACGGAATTTTATTAAATCTTCAATAGTAATTATCTTTAAATCATGTTTTTGGGCAAATTCTTTCAACTCGGGTAAACGGGCCATACTTCCATCTTCATTAATAATCTCACATATTACACCAGCAGGTTTTAATCCAGCTAGTTTAGCTAAATCAATTGCTGCTTCTGTATGTCCAGCTCTACGAAGGACACCACCATCTCTTGCAGTTAATGGAAATATATGACCTGGTTTATTAAATTCCTTAGCTGTTACTTCTTCACCAGCTAATTTTTGTATAGTTAAAGCTCTTTCATAAGCGGAAATACCTGTAGTTGTATTAATATGATCTACTGAAACTGTAAAAGCTGTTTCATGTTGGTCAGTATTATTCTCAACCATTTGAGGTAGGTTTAATTCATTTATTCTTTCTTCTTCTAAAGGTGTACAAACTAAACCTCTACCTTCTTTGATCATAAAATTAATACTATCCTTATCAGCTTTCTCTGCTGCCATTACTAAATCGCCTTCATTTTCTCTATCTTCATCATCAACCACTATAATCATCTTACCTTGTTTTATATCTTCTATTGCTTCTTTTATTGTATTCATATCATCAACCCCTTAAATAAATCCATTTTCTCTTAAAAGATCTTTTGTGATCTTTTCTTTTTTTTCTTTTTCTTCTCTTTCTTTTTTTAAAATTTTATTTACATACTTTCCAACCATATCTTCTTCAATATTTATTAAATCACCCGTTTTTAAATACTTAAAATTTGTGCTATTCCATGTTTCCGGTATTACAGACACAGTTAATTCATTATTATAAAGTTCAGCAATTGTTAAACTTATACCATTTAAAGCAACTGAACCTTTATCAACTAAATATTTATTTAACTCATTACTAATTTTTAACTTAATTATTTTTGCATTTTTATCATGAGTTATCTTTTTAACAGTACCTATTCCATCTATATGCCCGCTAACAATATGTCCTCCCATAAAATCATTGGGTTGTAATGATTTTTCTAAATTAACCTGTGAACCTTTTGTTAGTTTATCAATATTTGTTTTTTTAACAGTCTCTGGCATAACATCAACTGTAAATGTATTATGATCATACTTTACAACCGTAAGACAAACTCCATTTACAGCAATACTATCTCCAATTGATACATCTTCAAGATAGTTATCAGCTTTAATTATTAATTTATACTTATTACTTTCTTTTATTTTTCTTTGAAAGGTTCCTACCTTTTGAATAATTCCTGTAAACAATTTTTCACCCCTTTCATTATTCAATTTTTCCAGTTATTAATATATTATCACCTATCATTTCAAATTGAATATCATTAAGTTCAAATGCATTATCCATCTTTTTTACACCTTGGCCGTTATAAGCATAAATACCATCATTACCACCTAATAATTTAGGAGCAATAAATGCATAGAGCTTATCAGCTAAACCTTTATGTAAAAATGAATAATTTACAGTTCCTCCACCTTCTACTAATAAACTAGTAATATCTTTTTTAGCTAAAATCTCTAATGCTTTTTCTAAATCAATTCTACCTTCCTTATTTTGTTCAACAATAATTATTTCAAGATTGTCTATTGTTTTTAATTCATTATATTTATCTTTATTATAATCTGAGGTAGTTGCAATAATTGTTTTGCTTTCTGAATTTTGGTTTATAATATTGGAATTTACAGGTGTTTTTAATTTACTGTCTAAAACAACTCTAATAGGATCAATACCTTTTTTATCATCTAATCTTGTAGTTAACCTAGGATTATCGTTTAATACGGTATTAACACCTACTAATATAGCATCTACTTTGTGTCTTAACTTATGACCATATAGACGAGCCTTTTTATTTGTTACCCATCTAGAATCACCCGTACTTGTTGCTAAAAAACCATCTATTGTTTGACCACTTTTTAAATAGATAAATGGAAGGTCTTCAGTTATATATTTGATAAATATTTCATTTAAAATTTTTGCTTCTTTTTCCAATACTCCTACTTCTATTTCAATACCGGCTTCTTCTAATTGTCGAATACCCTTCCCAGCTACTAATGGATTAGGATCTTCCATAGCAACTACAATTCTTTTGATACCAGATTTTATTACTTTTAAAGAGCAGGCTGGTGTTTTGCCAAAGTGACAACAAGGTTCTAAATTAACATAAAGAGTAGCATCTTTCGCATTTTTTCCAGCTTGATTTAAGGCATAGACCTCTGCATGAGGTTCACCAGCTTTTTTATGGTATCCTTTACCAACAATTTCTCCATCTTTTACTACTAAAGCACCAACCAAAGGATTTGGAGTAGTATATCCTTCTCCTTTTTTCGCTAATTTTAATGTTTTTTCCATATAATATTTGTCATCTTTTAAATCCATTAAATAACCTCCATATTTTTATATGTACAATAATAAAACCCCTTCCAATGGAAGGGGTAATTAAATATAAACATAAATATATATAGTATTCTAACTCCCTTCCAGACTTTACTGTCGGTTCTGGAATTACACCAGATCAACTAAATCAATAGCTTGTGGACTTTACCACCGGTATGGAATTTCACCAATCCCCGTTAGATTATTTGTTATTTGATATTATATTATCATTATTACTATCACTTGTAAAGTGTACTCTAAAAAAAGATATCTATTATTAATATAACTCTTGGACAGTTATTAAAAAGCCTTTTTCCATCTTAGTTCAGGTGCTGAAATACTGTAAAAAGCTTTCTCTTTTTCTAAGACATATGCCCATACTTGATCACCATAGTCAAAATGCCACCACTCATGAGGATAATTAACAAAACCAACCTCTGTCATTATATTGTATAATAATCTTCTATTTTTAAGTATTACTTCTTCTTGTTTTGTTAATTCTCTTTTATTTAATATTTTTTCATAATAAGTGGTATGTGTTTTTTTATCTGTCTCATCAAAAGCAGTTCCCATTTCTAATTCTTTACCATCTTGATCTATAATTGTTAAATCAATAGCACCACCTGTAAGATGTGGTGATGGAGCTTTTTGATCATCTGATGGTAGAGCTACATATTCTTGAACTAAGTTATCAAGCTCTTTTTCATTTAAACTTGGATTTTCATTTTTGATTTCATCTTTTAATCTATTGAATAATTCATATTGTACAATCTTTGGTCGCCAAGCATCATATATTAAAAACTTGAAACCTGTTGGCAAGTAGTTTACAGCTTCAAGGAGTTTATCATATACAGATTCCCTGATAAAGCATTCTGGTAATGCTCCTTTAATACCTTGAATAAAGTACTGTGATCTGACAACAATTTTTTCAGGTATTAAATTTAATGAGACTAGTTTTTCCTCAGAACTTTCAATATCAACTTCCTTTACCTTATTCCAATCAAAATCCTTAAACTCTGGTATTTTTTCATTTAAATCTATACGTTTATTCATATGATACCTCCTTGATAACTATTATTTATACTATAACCCAAATAAATGAGGAAGTGTTGTAACTAATTGTGGAAATAGTATTATTAGTAAAAGTACAGTCATTGCTACTGCTACAAATGGCCATATCCGTTTAAATAAGGTTTCTAATTTAACCTTTCCTACTGCTGATACTATATACACACAAGCTCCCATCGGAGGTGTAATTAAAGCAATAGTTATGTTCAATGTCATAACAATACCAAAGTGTAAAGGATCAATTCCAGCATACATAGCAACTGGTGCTACAACTGGTGTTAATAATATTAATGCAGCTATTTCTTCCATAAACATTCCAATAATAAAGATCATTAAACTTAAAATTATTAAAAGTACAGTATTATTGTCAGTAACATTTAACATTACACCTGCAAACTTTTGTGGTACTTGTTCCCATTTTAAAAGCCAACTAAATACTGAAGCACTTCCCATTATTACAAATACAACACTTGTATTTCGTACTGTTTCATTTACAGATTTAATAAAATCCTTTATTGTTAGTTTTTTTGTAATAAAAAATCCAACAATAGCAGTATAAAATACTGCTACAGCACCAGCTTCAGTAGGTGTTACAACCCCAGTAATAATACCACCAATTATAATTATAGGAGCAATTAAAGCAAGTGTAGAACTTAATGTGGTTTTTAATATTTTTTTGATACCTGCTCTTTCATTGGAAATAGGATAATCATATTTTTTTGAATAATAATAATTCATTACCATAAAAGCTACACCTAATAATAAACCAGGAATTATCCCTGCAACAAAAAGTCCACCAATTGATTGATTAGTCATAGAACCATATAAAACCATAAAGATGCTGGGGGGTATGATTGGTCCTATTAATGAACTACCTGCTGTTATACCTGCAGCATAGGGTCTATCATATCCTTCTTTAGCCATTGCAGGGATAAGAATTGAGCCAATTGCAGAGGTGTCTGCTGCTGCCGAACCACTTATTCCAGCAAAAATAATACTCGCAACAACATTTACATGTCCTAAACCACCTCTTAAATGGCCTACTAAAACTCTACTAAAATCTAATAACTTATCAGTAATTCCTGTTCTATTCATCAGATTACCTGTCATAATAAATAGAGGAATTGCTAATAATGTAAAAATATCCATTCCACCAAAAAACTGTTGTACCATTATTCTAAATAATGAATAATCACCTAAATATAAAAATCCAAAAAATGAAGATATTAATAATGCAACGAAAATAGGTGTACCAGCCAATAACAATAATAAAAATGATATTATCATTAAAATACTCATGTTCTCAACTCCAGTTGCTTGTCTACTTCATCTTTATTTATACCAAGTACTTCTATTAAAATATACTGTATTAAAAATAATCCCATACCTATTGGAATTGACATTAGAGGTATTGCTTTGGGTATTTGTAAAGCAAGAGTTTGAAAACGCCAAGCATTATCCACATAAATTATTCCTAAATAAGTCATATATCCGATTATACCAATGATTAATAAATGCACTAAATATTTAAAAAATGTACCTATTTTATCAGGTAAATAGTCAATAACAATAGTGATTTTTACATGATCTCCGAAACTCAAAGCTGCCACTGATCCAAACATTACTGAATAAATTAAAGTAAATCTAGCCACTTCTTCTGTCCATACTAATGAATCACTTAGAAAATATCGAAAAAATACTGATACTAAAATATCTGCAATATTAATTACAAGAAATACCCCAGCTAAAAACATGCTGAGGTATTTGATATAATTCGATACTTTCTCTAATAATTCATAAGATATCGAATTATTTTTCATCTTACTTAGCCTCCATATTCGCTTCCTGTGCACTTTCTAAAGCTTTTTCTACATAACTTGCATCAATTTTTTCTTCAATCCAATTAATATAATCTGGTTGGCCAATTTCTTGGAATTGACTCATTTCATTTTCATTAGGATAATATACTTGCATACCATTATCTTCTAAGAATTGAACTCTTTCACTAACTTTAGCTTCTACACTTAATCTATTTCTAATATTTGCAGCTTTTGCTGCTTGTCTTACTACATATTGATCTTCTTTTGATAAAGAATTCAACCAATCAGCATTAATTGTTAACCACTGACAGGAGTATTGAATATTTGCCATTGTAACATAGTCTTGCACTTCATATAAACTACCAGAAATAATATATGTTGGTGGGTTCATCTGACCATC
>JBEPXG010000075.1:0-7060 GCA_041642015.1 Halanaerobiales bacterium | reverse complement strand
ATGTTTGGTACATGGTTATTTGTGATTCCCATTATTCTTTGGATGATTCCAGAAATGGTTTTAGGTATTGCATGGCCAAATCAGACTGTATTTGATTTAGGTATGATTGTTTTAGCTTTTCCACCATTATTTATATTTGGACGAAAAACCTTTATTACAGCTTTTAAAGCGGTAAGTCATGGAAGTGCAAATATGGATGTTTTGATTGCGATGGGAACTGGAGCAGCATTTATTACTGGGCCACTTGTATTTTTTACTCCTATGGTAAATTATGCGGGAGTAGCAGGTATGATAATGGCTTTCCATCTTACAGGTAGATATATAGAAGAAAAAGCTAAAGGAAGGGCTTCTAAGGCTATAAAAAAATTATTAGAAATGGAAGCAAAAGCTGCTACAATTATTGTAGATGGTAAAGAAAAAGAAGTACCTATTGATCAAGTGAAACCAGGAGATATTATGTTAGTTAAACCTGGAGAAAAAATACCAACGGATGGAGAAATAATTGATGGAAAAACTAGTATTGATGAATCAATGGCAACTGGTGAATCAATGCCAGTTCAAAGAGGAGTTGGAGATGAAGTTATAGGAGCTACAGTTAATCAAAACGGTGTAATAAAAGTTAAAGCAACTAAAGTAGGTAAAGATACATTTTTATCACAAGTAGTTAAAATGGTTGAAGAAGCACAAGGCACAAAAGTTCCCATACAGGAATTTGCAGATAAAATAACTTCTATTTTTGTTCCTTCTGTTTTAATTATTGCATTAGTAACATTTATTCTTTGGTTTGTTTTTCCAGAGGAATTTAGAAGTATTGGTATATGGGCACAAAGTTTTTTACCCTGGGTAAATCCATCATTAGGTACTTTAACATTAGCAATTTTTGCAACAATTGCAGTTTTAGTGATAGCTTGTCCGTGTGCACTTGGCCTAGCTACTCCAACAGCATTAATGGTAGGAAGTGGAATTGGAGCCGAAAATGGTGTTTTAATTAGAAAAGGTGAAGCGATACAGACTATGAAAGATGTTCATACAATTGTATTTGATAAAACAGGTACTATAACAAAAGGGGAACCTGAAGTAACTGATATAGTTACATTTAATGGATATTCAAAAGAAGATGCCTTATCTTATGCAGCTAGTATTGAGAATAGTTCAGAACACCCTTTAGGTGAATCAATTGTCCGAAGAGCTAAAGAAACAAACATAGATATAAAAGATACTAAAGAATTTATGGCTGTTACAGGTAAAGGTGTACAAGCTGAGATTTCTGGTAAATTATACTATGTAGGTAGTCAAAGATTACTTGATGAAAATGATATAGAAATTACAAATGAGATTAGAAAAATATTAGAAGAACTTGAAAATGAAGCAAAGACAGCTATGTTATTAGCTAATAGCAAAGAAGTAATTGGTATAATTGCAGTAGCTGATACATTAAAAGAAGATTCTGTTAATGCAATTGATGAGTTAAAAAGATTAGGTTTGAAAACAGCAATGATTACCGGAGATAATCAAAGAACAGCTAAAGCTATTGCTAAAAAAGTTGGTATTGACCATGTAGTTGCAGAAGTTTTACCAGATGGCAAGGTAAATAAAGTAAAGGAACTACAAGATGAATTTGGATCGATTGCTATGGTTGGAGATGGAATTAATGATGCACCAGCTTTAACCCAAGCTAATGTTGGAATTGCGATTGGTACTGGAACTGATATAGCCATAGAATCATCAGATATAACATTAGTAAGAGGAGATTTATCAGCAGTTGTTACAGCAGTCAAACTATCAAGAGCAACATTTAAAAAAATAAAGCAAAATCTATTTTGGGCTTTTATATATAATATAGTTGCTATTCCAATAGCGGTATTAGGGTTATTACATCCAGTTATTGCTGAGATTGCAATGGCTACTAGTTCAATTACAGTTGTAACTAATGCTAATATGTTAAAAAGAGTTAATGTGAAGCCTAATTATTCTAAATATTATAAAAAAGAGGAGATATTATGAGAGAAAAAGGTAAAGTGGTAGCTTGTAAGAATAATATTGCAAAAGTTAAAGTTATTAAACATTCTGCTTGTAGTAAATGTGATAGAGACTGTCCGCTTTCAAATTCAGAATCACATGAACAAGAGGAAATGATTTTTGATGTAAAAAATAATATTGGAGCTAATCAAGGAGATTGGGTTAGTATTGAATTAAAAAGTAGAAATCTAGTTTTATCATCTCTTATCATATATCTAATGCCGATTCTTAATATGATTATTGGTTACTTTTTTGGTCAATGGTTAGGAATAAAATACAATTTATTACCTTCTGAGATTTCTGGTATTTTTGGAACTTTATTGTTTTTATTCTTATCATATCTTTTTTTAAAATACATAAATTTCAAATTAGAAAAAAATAATAGAATTAATCCTAAAATAGTAAAAATACATAATGATAGTAGATATAATAATTATTTACTAAAAAATTAAGTAATCTTTTAAAAAATTCATATTTAATTCACATTTTAAAGTTATACTAAATATAGAGTGAAATAATAAAGTAAACTTTTATATTTCTTTAGGAGGTGGAAATGTAAATGTTCATAATTTGGATATTAATCATAATAGGGATTATATATTTATTAAACAATGGGGAGTTTGATAATTTGTTTAATAGAAGAAATACTAATCGATTTGAAAGAGATAAAAAGAAGGATCCTATTGATATTATTAAAGAGCGTTATGCAAAAGGTGAAATAAACAAAGATGAATACAATGATATGATGGATAATATGGATAATTAAAAGAAAAAGATATATTTTTTGAAGTAAAGTTGAGTAAAAATGTAAGAATAATAGGTTAAATATTTAATGTTTTTAAATGTATAAAATTTTAGAGGAGGTATAAAAATGTTAAAAAGAAATTATACAAGTATTTTGTTAATAATTGTGGTGTTAGTGTTTAGTGTAAGTAGTGTTTTATATGCACATGGTACTAATAATAATGGTCCTGGAAGTATGATGGGAAATGGTTATAATAATCAAATAAATGACTTTGGAAATGGAAATTTTGGTTATAATGGAATGATGGGTATGGGAATGATGATGGGAAATAGAATGTTTGGTGGTATGTATTCGAATATGAGTGCTAATAGAAATTATAGTTTATCTGCTGTTGGAATGACTGAAGATCAGTTAAAAAAACAAGTAATTAATATAATTGAAAGTAGATTTGGAACTGAATATATTGTAGGAGATATCTTTATATTCAATAACTCTCCATATTATATATCTGTAATTGAAAAAGATACAGGCCATGGTGCTTTTGAACTACTTTATGATCCTTATCGTGGTATAGTATATCCAGAGATGGGACCAAACATGATGTGGAATACAAAGTATAATATGAATAATGTAATGATTTGGGGAACTCCTATAGAAGATAATATAATAGATAGAGATAAAGCTTTAGAAAAGGCAAGAGAGTTTGCTAATGAAAATGATTTTAATGTAGCAGATGAAGGTCATCATTTCTACGGATACTATACTTTCCATACAGAAGTAAATGAAGAAACTACAGGAATGTTAAGTGTGAATGCATATACTGGTCAGGTTTGGTATCATAACTGGCATATAAATTTAGATAAAGTTTTAGAAGTAGAACACACTGATTAAATAATATTATTTTAAAATAGAAAGGGGTAAAGTTAAATGGGTTATTGTTATGGTTTAAGTAATTACGGAGCAAATTTCATGGGAGGTTTTGGCTGGATAATGCCATTATTATTTATTGGTCTTATCGGTCTAGGTATATATTTTATAACTAAGTCAAATAAAAATGGAAAAAACTATAATGCATTAGATACATTGAACCATGAATATGCTAAAGGTAATATTAGTAGAGAAGAATATTTGGAAAGAAAAAATGATTTATTATAAAAATTATATATATTTTTCAGGGGCCAGATTAATAGTCTGGCTTTTTTTTACATATATATTTGATTAAATAAACCAATTTCAAAGCAGAAATTGTTTTTTTTGTTAATTATATGTATAATAATTATAGTGTATGAATATATTTTAGTTTTGATAATAAAGAGAAGTTATAATTGTTTTAATCAATAAATATACTTTTTAATTTACAAATAGACAATATAATTAGAATATTTTGGAGGTGATTTTATTATTAATCCATTAGAAACTGCCTTAACCTTTTTAGTTATTACACTGGGAACTTTAGTTCATGGAATAGCTGGTTTTGGAGTTGCACAAGTCTCAATGGGGTTAATGCCTCTATTTCGTAGTTCTACTTCAGCCTCAATTATATTTAGTTTGATTGCTGTGGTTAGTAATTTAAGAGTTTGGTGGAGTGTTCGGGATAAATTTGTAATAAAAGATTGGCTATTTCCCGTGCTTGGGCTAGTATTTGGAATGCCTCTTGGTATTTATGTATTTAGTTCATTTAGTGAAGAACAGTTTAGAATAGCGATTGGAATAACATTAATACTAGCTGTAATTTTAATAACTTTTTTTAAAAGACTTAATTTTTTCAGGGATTGGCTTAAAAAACAGAATTTTAATCCAGGTTGGAAAAGTGCTGTAACAGCTGGATTTATTGCAGGAATTTTTGGGGGTGCAGTTGCAATACCAGGTCCTCCTATGATTATTTATGGAACTTTTATGGTAGCTACTGGTTTTTGGGAAAGTAAACATATGAAAGCAATTTTCACTGCTTTTTTTGGTACTTTAATGCTTTATCGTTTTATTGCTGTCGTAATAGCAGGATCATTTAGTTTACCACTTTTATTAGAAACATTAATAGTAATGCCTGCTTTGTTTTTAGGTTCTTGGCTTGGAATTAAAATCTACAACCATATTCCTGAAAAAATATTTAGTTGGTTAGTGCTTATCATGCTTACTATTAATGCGCTTGTATTACTTTTTACAACTTAAATTAATATGGGGGTAATAAAATGAGTAAGAATTTAACTTTATTACAAATTAATGATACTCATGCATATTTGGAAAGTCATCAGGAGTTATTCTGGGATGGAGAAAATCCAATTTATAAAGAAGTAGGTGGTTATGCACGAATTGCTACTTTAGTCAAAAAAATAAAATCTGAGAAGGAAAATCAAGTGTTGGTACTTGATAATGGAGATACAATTCATGGTACTTTTCCCGCTGTTAACTCTAAAGGAAAAGCAATGGTACCAGTTCTTAATAAGATGGGAATTGAAGGCATGACTGCACATTGGGAGTTTGGGTATGGACCAGAAGTATTTATGAAAATAACTGAAGAACTTAATTATCCGATGTTAGCAATTAATGCCTATGATGAAAAAACTGATGAACTACTTTTTGATCCCTATTTAATTAAGGAGTATGAAGGATTAAAAGTTGGTATAATAGGTATTGCTGCTACAATAATTGATAAAGTGATGCCAGATTGGTTTAGTGAAGGAATATATTTTACCCTTGGTAAAGAAGAACTACCTTATTATATTGATAAATTAAGAAATGAAAGAGATGTTGATTTAGTGGTTGTTCTTTCACATCTTGGCTTTCCTCAAGAAACAAAGCTTGCTGAAGAAATCGATGGAATTGATGTCTTACTTAGTGGTCATACTCACAATAGAGTTCACAAACCTGCCTTAATTAATGATACAATCATTATACAATCAGGCTGTCATGGTTCTTTTGTAGGTAAGCTTGACTTGAAAATAGATAATAGTAAAGTTGTTGATTTTAATCATCAATTGGTAACTATTGAAAAAAATATTAAAGAGGATGAAGAAGTTAAAAAAGAAATTGAAAAGATTATGAAACCTCACCGAGAAAGATTAAATGAAGTTCTTGGATATACAGATACAGCTTTACACCGTAATTTCGTTATGGAATCAACAATGGATAATTTCTTATTAGATTCCTTGCTTGATCTAACAGGTGCAGACATGGCATTTTCAAATGGTTGGCGATATGGAGCACCAATTGTACCGGGACCAATAACTAGAAATGATCTTTGGAACATTATTCCTGTTAATCCTCCTGTTTCCACTGTTAAGTTAACTGGTAAAGAACTTTGGGATATGATGGAGGTAAATTTAGAAAGAACATTTTCTCGTGATCCATATGAACAAAAAGGCGGTTATGTAAAACGTTCAGCAGGAATTAATCTCTATTTTAAAATAGAAAATCCTGCAGGTGAAAGAATTCAAAAATTATTTGTACAAGGAAAAGAAGTTGATTTTAATAAAATATATGATGTTGTATTTGTAACCAGTCAGGGAGTTCGAGCAAAATATGGAAGTGAACGTAAAAAATTAGATATTAATGCTATAGAAAATTTGGAAAGATATCTAAAAAAGGTTAAAAAAATTGAACCAAAATTAAGAAATACTATAGTTGGTGTTTAACTTATTCAAACCGTCCTAATATAGGGCGGTTATTTTTTATGGTGTACTATTAAATCTAAAATGATAAGAGTTAGAGTAGGATCTTAAATATTTTATTATTTATATCGGTGTATGAACTAAACAATGCTATAATTTATCAATGTTAAAAAGAATAAAATTTAATTTGTTATTTTTATTTATTTGTACATTAATTAGCATTTTTTTGAAAAAAATGCTTATTATTGATGATAGTAATTGAGGGATATCAATCTTTGTAACTTGTTATTAAGATACATATTATATAAAAGTAAGCAAGAGTAAGCTTAAGCTTATCTATATAGAGATGCTTAGAATTAGATTCATTTTAAACTTTTGTTTTACGATAAAATTTATAAGTTAGGTATAAAAGTAATGTTATTATATATATAGATTATATTTCAAAATATAATTAATGATAGTTTTATTTAAAAAGGTGTTGTTATGTATGAAAAGATTATTTAATATGTTGACTTTAACCACTATTACTATATTAGTAATAATTAGTATTTCTTTTTATTTTGGAGTATTTATTCCTTTAAATAATCAACTTGAAAAAACAACAATTACAAATTTTAGAAATTCTATTTCTATTGCAGAAATTAATATTGAAAATTTCTTTAATAGATCAATAGAAGCTACAGAAAGT
>JBEPXG010000074.1:0-7094 GCA_041642015.1 Halanaerobiales bacterium | reverse complement strand
CCTTCTAATATTTCTTCAGAATTTTCATCATGAATACGTACTCTTACAAGTGTATTCATTAAAAATTCTGATCCTTCACTTTGTTTTACAGCTACATTGTTATTGTTTTCATTATCTATTTGCGAAATTTCATCGTTATTTATATCACTAATAAAATATACACCTGTTACTATAATCAATAATATTATAATAGCAAAAGCAAATCTTTTATAATTCATAATAGTTTGTCACCTTATCTTTTAGTTATTTATACTATAAACAAGAGCCCTTATATCAGGGCTCTTGTCATAAATATTAAAATATGTTTTTGTTTACTTATAGTCGTCTGGATTTAAACCAGCTTGTGTTAAGCATTGTGCTAAAGCACCATTTAAACCATGATCTGTATGTGTAGCTCCAGAAACAACGTCTACGTTAACAGATTGATTTTCAACAACCATTTCTGGCCATTTGTCAAATGTTTCAACAGCTTCTTCGTAAGGATATTCACCTTCAACTTTGTCCCCAACTAAAGCTTCATTTTCAGGATCTTTGGCTGTAATTATTTCTACAGATTGAATTTCTTCTCCCTCGATTACAGCTTTTACTAAATAGTGTCCATGTCCATAATCTCTACCTACACCATAGTAAGTATTTCCTTCATATGTTCCATTAGCAATACTTACAGCCATATCAACAGCTTCAGTGTATGATTCGTGTGAACCAGTAGCTCCAGAAATTGCGTCAATACCTTCAGTACCTTGATTTCTAATTACTGCTGAAGGAAAGTTAACAAAATATTCACGAGCAGCTTCATGTGGATATTGAGTAGTTTTTAAATTATTTAAAATTTCTACCCCAGTAATTTCTCCAAAATTAACTTTCACCTCAATAACAATGTCCCCATGGTCACCTGGTAAATAACCAACATATTCACCATCATTAAGATCCTGTGCTCCAGCTACTACAGAAAAAGCAGCAACTAAAACAAAAATTGCAACTAATGATAAAATTGATTTTTGTGTGATTTTTCTCACAGCTATCCCTCCTTTTGTTCATTCTGTAATATATTATAATTAAATTTTTCTCAAATTGCAAATAATTTATATATATTTTAGAGGAAAACTCAGATTTTTCTTGAAAAATATTACTAAGTAAGATATTATTTTAATTGGCGAGTAATAAATTTTTATTTACTATTGTGAATTTTATATTAATTTAAGTTTAATAATTCACATTATAAAATATCATTAAGTAAAGGGGGATTATATGAGCAAGAGAATACTAATACTCGGTGCTGGATATGCTGGAATTGAAGCAGCAAGAAGATTAAATAAAAAATTCCGCAAAGATCCAGAAGTACATATCGATCTAATAAACGATCGCGATGAACACATCTTATTAACCGAGTTACACGAAGTTGCTGGAAACAGAGTCGACAAAAGTGGAGTTGAAGTTTCGATTGAACAAGTATTTGAAAATACAAAAGTAAACATAATTAAAGACAGAATAACAGGCTTTGATTTAGAAAACAATCAAATCAGCTCCGAAAATCAGGTATACAACTATGACCATTTAGTTTTAGGTATTGGTAGTGAACCTACCTATTATAATATACCTGGTATGGAACACAACTCATTTACTCTATGGTCTGAGGAAGATGCAATAACATTAAGAGAACATGTTAGAAATATGTTTAAATTAGCTGCTAATGAATCAGATCTAGAAAAACGCAAAAAAATGTTAACATTTGTAATAGGTGGTGGTGGCTTTACCGGTATTGAAACAGCTGGTGAGTTAGCTGAATGGTTTGATGACTTATGTCTTACCTATGATATTTCTAGAAGCGAAATCAACTTAATCGTTGTAGAAGCTTTAGAAAGAATACTACCTGTTTTATGTGACGATCAATGTGGTCTTGCAGAAGATTATCTGGAAGAAGAATTAGATGTAGAAATTATTGATGGATATGCAATCTGTAATGTTACTAAAGATTATATTGAAATTAGTCAGACTCAATCAGATAATGATGAAAGAAGAAGAATTGATTCTAATACTGTTATCTGGACAGGTGGAGTTAAAGGTAAAGAAATACTTAAAGAAACTGATCTTGAATTAAGTAGAGATAATCGTATAAAAGTTGATAAGTATTTACAAACTACTAAATTTGATAATGTATATGCTATTGGTGATAATGCATTATTCACTCATGACTTAGAACGTCCTCTTCCTCAATTAGTTGAGGCTGCAGTCCAAGGTGGAGAATGTGTTGCAGAAAATATTGAAGCAAAAATTAAAAATAAATCATTAGAAGTTTTTGAACCCGCATTACATGGTATTATGGTTTCCGTGGGATCAAATTATGCAGTAGCAGAATTGAAACCATTTGGTGATTATACACTTAAACTTAAAGGTTTCTGGGCTATGATGACTAAACACTTAATTAACATGCATTATCTATTTGGAATTGGCGGTTTTAGCCTAATAGGAGATTATATTGAACATCAATTTAAAGATATACGAGGAGGTATAGGTATGTTGGTAAGACATATGATGAAAAAATCCGGAACCTTCTGGTTAGCATTTCTAAGAATATTTGTTGGATTAAGATTCTTACTAGAAGGTATAAATAAAATTCAAAGCGGTTGGTTATTTGGTTCTGAAGGACATCTAGTTTCAGGTGCTTCATCTTATCTATGGAGTGCTGGTACACCAGACTTTTATGTTACTTTAATGGAAACATTTGTAGTACCTAATCAGGTATTTTTCCAAAAAGTAATTGTAGTAACTGAACTTATTGTTGGTTTAGCTCTAATAGCTGGATTATTTACATTTGTATTTGCGCTTGTTTCAATAGCAATGAGTGCCAACTTTGTAATTGGTGCTATTGGTTCTTCAGCTGGTATTTGGGAACCACTTTGGATATTATTAATTTCAATTACTCTACTTGCAGGAGCAGGAAGAGCTTTTGGTCTAGATTATTATGTAATGCCTTGGCTTTTCAATTTAAATAAAAAACCTGTTAGTTATCGCAAAGACAGATCTGCGTAAAAGTTAAATAAATCAATTAAAGGAGAGCAAATTTTGCTCTCCTTTTTTTATTATCCATATATTTTATTTATTTCTTTCATAATTTCATTATTTATTTTATTATTAGCAGCAATAATTAATCCACTTCCTTTATAATCAGTTTCTAATACATTTCCACCAGCTTCTTTAACTATAATAACTCCTGCCTTAACATCCCATGGATTTAATTTAAATTCCCAAAATCCATCAAATCTTCCAGCTGCAACTGCTGCAAGGTCATAAGCGGCACTACCTATTCTTCTTATTCCTCTAGATTTAAATAATAAGCTATTAAATACATCAATATTATTATACTTATTATTTTCAAAATCATAAGGAAATCCTGTAACTAATAGACTATCTATTAAACTGTTTTCGTTAGATACATAAACTCTTTTTTCATTTAAATAAGCTCCTTTATTTTCAATAGCATAATAAAGTTCATCTAAATATGGAGCATAAATTAAACCTAATATTGGTTTTTCATCTTTCATCAAAGCTATAGATATTGAAAATATTGGAAAACCATGGATATAGTTTGTTGTTACATCTAAAGGATATATTACCCATGTATATTTCGAATCATTATCTGTTGAACCTTGTTCTTCAGCTATTATATTATGCTTTGGGAAATTATTGTCTATCCATTCAATAATCATTTTTTCTGAATTTTTATCTATTTCTGAGACTAAATCGATAGCAGAAGATTTCTTTTTTACAGACAGATCTGTATTTAAATTTTTTAATTGATACTCACCAATCTTTATAACTAGTTTTCTCAAATCTTTTAAAATACTTTCCAGATTAATATAAATCACCTCCATAAAGAACTATAATATTAATAATACTTTAATCAATGAAAAATGTAAATATTTATTATAAAGTAAAAACCCCTTTTAGTATTTTAAATTAATAATTTAATCAATTTACTAAAAGAGGTTTATAATTTTATTGAATACATATTTATTATTCTCTATACTTTACAATGACATCTTCAATATCCCAACGATGTTCTAATTTTTCTTTTATATCTTCTTTAACAACAGGTGCAAACTGATGGTCTTCAGCTAAATCAACAGTCACTGTTATTATTTTATCTTTAAGTTCTATATTTTCAATTAAATTTGTTTTTAATACATCAAGCCCATGAATTGGATTCATTACATGTTTTAATCTTTCTTTAATAACTTCAATAGTTGTTGGAACTTGTTCTTTTACTAATCCGTGTTTTTCTTCATAATCCCTAATTGCCTCTTTTAATGCATCAACTGCTAATACAGAACAATGATTTTTAACAGCAGGTAAGCCACCTAATTCATCTGCAGCTTGTTGCCAGGTTATATTTTTTGCTTCTTCAATTGATCTTCCCTTGGCCATTTCAGTGATTATTGAGCCAGTGGCAATATTTGAAGCACAACCATAAGAGCGAAATTTAATATCTGTTATTGTTTTTTTCTTTTCATCTACCTTTAAATGAAGTTGTACCATATCCCCACAAGCAGGTGATCCTTCTTTTGCAATACCATCTGGATTTTCTAATTCACCTACATTTTTTGGATTTTGAAAATATTCTAATACCTTATCACTATAAGGTGAATTCATATTACTCACTCCCTTTCTTACCTAGTGGACTTATTTCTCTTAAATTAGTTACTACATCTTTTATTGCTTCAACAACCTTATTCACATCTTCTTCAGTATTATATCTACTAAAAGTAAATCTAATAGACCCATGTGCTCTTTCATGGTCTCCACCAATACCAAGTATTACATGACTTGCTTCAAGTGATTTACTAAAACAAGCAGAACCAGTGCTTACAGCAAATCCTCTCATATCTAAATGTAAAGTTATTGATTCACCTTCTACATAATGAAATGTAATATTAGCATTTTGTGGTATTCGATCAGATCTTGAACCATTTAATGTTACATCTTCAATTTGATCTTCAACCTTTTTAATTAATAAATCTCTCAATTTTTTAATTTTCTTATTTTCCTCTTCAGTTACTAACTCTACTGCCTTTGCAAATCCAACAGCAGCAGGAATATTTTCTATACCTGCTCTTAAGTTATTTTCTTGAAAACCGCCATCCATTATTTTTTTAAGCTTAATATTTTTTCTTTTATACAATGCTCCAATACCTCGTGGGCCATGGATTGTATGAGCTGAAATAGTTATCAAATCTACAGGTATATTTGTTACATCTATTTCTATTCTTCTAAAAGAATGTGTGGCATCAGTATGGAAAATAATATCCTTACCATCTAAAAATTTTGCAATTTCTTCAATATTTTGTACTGTTCCAATTTCTTGATTAGCATGTTGAATTGATACTAAAACAGTATCTTCTCGAACAGCATTTTTGAGTTCATCAAAATCTAATTTTCCTTCAGAATCAACACTAATATATGAAACATCATATCCTTCTTTTTCTAAACTTTTTGCAGTATTTAATACTGAAAAATCTTCTAATTCTGAAACAATTAAATGCCCTTTATCTTTTTGATTATACATTATACCTTTTAATGCTAAATTATTTGATTCAGTTGCTCCAGATGTAAATACAATTTCATCACTATTTGCACTTAAAGAGTTTGCAATTACTTCTCTTGCATTTTCAAGTGCTTCTTTTGCTTGTATTCCCATTGTATATGCAAATTCTGAAGTAGCTACAGCATAAGTTTCAAAAAAATAAGGCTTCATCGCCTCTAATACTTTTTCATCTAATCTTGTAACAGCAGAATTATCAAGATAAATCATATTATTATTATTCATCTTATCACCCCAAATTTTATATATATAAAGTAATTTCTGATTCTCTGGCTTCTTTAACATATGTTCCAACAGCACAGTATTCAGTAATTACTTCGTCCCTTAAATCTTCTTTACTTACTCCCATAATTTCCATTGTCATATCACAGGCAAAAATCTTTCCACCTAATTCTACAAAATCATCTAACATATCATCTAGAGATCTTACATTTGCTTTTTTCATTTTCCATTTCATATATAATTTACCTAAACCGAAAAAATTCATTTTTGATAAAGGACCTTTGTCTAAATTGTTCTTTTTTAACCTCTCTAATCCCCAAAAAGTAAAGTACATAGAGACATCCATCCCCATAGCTAAGGCTCCATTTCCTATGATAAAAGCACTATATATTTTATCAAAATCACCACTTTCTACAATTAATGTAGCTTTATCTGTAGACATAATAACACCTCTAAACTTTTATTTTGATTTCCCAATAGTTATCTTTATCTTCAACTGATAATAATTCTAAACCCATGGCTTCAACAGCCATTGGAATTTCCTTTTTTGAAGCAGAATGATCACCTGTAATAATCAATATATCACCCTTATTTGCTTTTCGAATTGCTTTACGTGTCTCCACTAATGGAACCGGACAATTTTCTCCTTTACAATCAACCTTTATCTTTTCAGACATTCTTTAGTCCTCCTTTACCATAAAATAAAATTTACCTCTTTTTTGCTCTTTAAACTGAACATTATTCTCTTGATCTATTTCTCTTAAATATTTATTAACCTCATTTACATGTAAATTTAATATTTCAGAAAGATCTTTTATAGTACAAGGTCTTCTTGTTATTGTTTCAATAATACGTTTTTTTACAGAATGACTCAATTTAACTATTTTCTTTTCAGGTGTATATGGTCCAATTATTTCTGCCTTTTTTCCTATTATATCTATTGCTTTTTTTAGAATCTTTTCATCTGCAGGTTCAACCCATTTTTCTGTCCCCGGGCGATCTAATGTATTAAGTTGAACTCTATCAGGTTTAATTTTATCTATTATATTTTTAAAACCAACAAATTCATCATCAGTATCATTGATACCTGGAATAATGAATATTTCTAAGAATATTTTGCCATCAAACTCTTTTCTCAATGAAATTAAACCATTTATGATTTTATCTAAAGATATATCATTATGCGGTCTATTTATCTTTTTATAATTATTTTCTATTACTGAGTCTAATGAAGGTACTATTAAATCCAGTTTAGTTAATTCATTTCTAAGAT
>JBEPXG010000073.1:0-7179 GCA_041642015.1 Halanaerobiales bacterium | reverse complement strand
CTTAAAACAAAAGGTAGGATTTATGGTTATCGTTATCGTCCAAAAGGTGAAATAAAAGCTAAACCTATCAATGAATATAAGGGTAATACTCTTGAAGGTAAAGCAATACAATTAATGATTGACAACAATTTAGATTTTGATGTTGCTTTATATCCTTATGAATTAGTAACCTATGGTGAATCAGGTCAAGTTTGTCAAAATTGGATGCAGTATAGACTGATTAAAAAATATTTGCAGATAATGACAGAAGAACAAACACTTGTTGTTCAATCTGGACATCCACTAGGATTATTTCCATCAAGACCTGAGGCTCCAAGAGTAATTGCAACCAATGGACTTATGGTTGGAATGTTTGATAATGAAGAATGGTTTAATAAAGCTGCGGCATTAGGTGTTGCTAATTATGGTCAGATGACTGCTGGTGGCTGGATGTATATTGGACCACAAGGAATTGTTCATGGAACATATATTACATTACTTAATGCAGGTAGATTATTTTTAGATGTGCCAGAAGATAAAGATTTAAGCGGTTATTTGTATATCAGTTCTGGTTTAGGAGGTATGAGTGGAGCTCAAGCAAAAGCAGTAGAAATTGCTGGTGGGGTAGGAATAATTGCTGAAGTTGATAAATCAAGAATTGAAACAAGACATAAACAAGGTTGGGTATCAAAAGTTTCCTCTGATCTAGAAGAAATATTCCAATGGGTCGAAGAGTATAAAGAAAATGGTAAATCAATCTCTATAGCATACCATGGAAATATAGTTGATTTATTAGAATATGTACATAAAAATGATATTAAAGCAGAATTAATTTCAGATCAAACTTCTTGCCATGCTGCATATTCTGGTGGTTATACTCCAGTAGGATATAGTTTTAAAGAAGGAAGAGAGTTATTAAATGATAATCCACAAAAGTTTAAAGAAGAGGTTGATAATTCACTTCGTAAACATTTTAATGTTTTAAAAAGCTTGGTAGAAAAAGGTTCTCAATTTTGGGATTATGGAAATAGTTTTATGAAAGCAGTCTTTGATGCTGGAGTAAAAGAAATATCTAAAAATAAAAAAGATACTTCTGAAGGATTTATTTTTCCTTCATATGTAGAAAATATTATGGGACCAATTTGTTTTGATTATGGTTATGGTCCATTTAGATGGGTTTGTTTGAGCGGAAAAGATGAAGATTTAAGAAAAACTGACCAAGCTGCTATGGAAATGATTGATCCTAATAGAAGAGCTCAAGATAGAGATAATTACCACTGGATTAAAGATGCTGAGGAAAATGATTTAGTAGTGGGTTCAAAAGCAAGAATTCTTTATGCAGATGCTGAAGGAAGAGTGGATATTGCTTTAAAATTTAATGAGTTAGTAAAAAATGGTGAAATTGGACCAGTAATGTTAGGTAGAGATCACCACGATGTAGCTGGTACTGATTCTCCTTATAGAGAAACTTCAAATATTAAAGATGGTAGTAATATAATGGCTGAAATGTCTATACATTGTTTTGCAGGAAATGTTGCAAGAGGAATGACTATGGTAGTAGAAAGTAATGGTGGTGGAGTTGGAATTGGAAAAGCTTTTAATGGTGGATTTGGATTAGTTTTAGATGGTAGTAAAAGAGTAGATAATATAATAAAAAGTGCCTTGGATTGGGATGTTAATGGTGGTATAGCTAGAAGGTCATGGGCAAGAAATGAAAATGCTTTAAAGACAGCAAATCATTGGAATGAAAAAAACATTGGAAAAGGACAAATAACTATACCAAATATTGCTGATGATAAATTGATAAATAATTTATTAGATAATTAGGGAGGATAAATATGACTTTTGCTAATATGACATTAAAAGAATTTACTTCTAAACTTTCAAGTAATTCACCTACACCTGGTGGTGGTAGTGTAGCTGGGTTAAGCATATCTTTAGCAGCTTCATTAGCATCAATGGTTGTTAATTTAACTAAGGATGGCTCTTTAGATCAATATAGTGATGATCTAAGTGATCATATTGATTATGCTTTGGAATTAATCGATAAAGATGCTAACAGTTTTAATAAAGTAATGGATGCCTTTAAAATGAAAAAAGATACTGACCAGGAAATTAAAAATAGAAAAGAGGCTATTCAATCTGCGTTATACAATGCATCATTAACTCCTTTAGAAACTATAGAATTGGGTGTTCAAGTTTTAGAAATTTCCAAAGAAGTAGCTAAATATGGTAATAAAAATGCAGTTTCTGATGCTGGTGTAGCAGCTTTAATGGCACATGCTGGTGTCAAAGGTGCTTCATACAATGTTTATATTAACTCATCATCATTAAGTGATGAAAAAAAGAGAAAAGAACTTGAAGATAAAACAGATCATTTGCTTGAAAAAAGTGATAATTTAGCAAAGCAAATCGAAGAAATTTGTCTTAAAAAATTATAATTTAGATATTAAATATAAAAAAGAAGGTCTTATATTTTTATAAGCCTTCTTTTTTTAAGCAAAAATATTTAGAAAGAGGAGATATATTTTGCATTATATAAATGGAGAAAACCTAAATATAAAAATGATTAATGATATTATATTTTCTGACCAAAAAATAGATTTGACTGATAAAGCCAAAGAAAGAATTAAAAAATCACGAAATACTGTAGAAAAGTTGATAGAAAAAGGAGAAGTTATATATGGTTTAAATACTGGATTTGGTAAGTTCAGTACCAAAAAAATATCAGCAGATAAAATTATTAAGCTACAAGAGAATCTTATTATTAGCCATGCTGCTGGAACTGGAGAACCATTAGATGATAACATTGTTAAAACGATGATCTTATTAAGAGTTAATGCTTTAGCTAAAGGCTATTCGGGAATTAAACTAAATACATTAAATACATTAATTGAATTATTTAACAGTAATATTATACCACTAGTATTTGAACAGGGTTCAGTAGGTGCAAGTGGTGATTTAATACCTTTAGCTCATATGGTTTTACCTATATTAGGCAAGGGAAAGGTTAAATATAAAGGGGAAATAATAGATAGTATAACAGCTTTAAAAAATGAAGGTATTAAACCTATTAAGTTAGATAGTAAAGAAGGATTAGCATTAATAAACGGTACTCAGATGATGTCATCTATTGAATCTTTAAGTATTATTAAGGCTAAAAGATTAGCTAATGTTGCTGATATGGCTTTAGCATTATCTTTAGAGGGACTTAAAGGTATAAAAGATCCATTTGATGAAAGAATTCATCAATTAAGACCTCATCCAGGACAAATTAAATCAGCTGAAAATATAAGGATACTGGTTGAAAATAGTAATCTAATGGAAGACCGTGATGATAATAGAGTTCAGGATTCATACACTTTAAGATGTGGTCCTCAAATTCACGGAGCAACAAGGGATAGTATTTCTCATGCTATTGAAATAGTGGAAAGAGAAATAAATTCAGTAACTGATAATCCATTAATTTTTCCAGATAGTGAAAATGTTTTATCAGGAGGAAATTTTCATGGACAACCACTTGCACTAAGTAGTGATTATTTAGGTATGGCTGTTAGTGAACTTGGAAATGTTTCTGAACGAAGAACAGCTAAGTTAGTTGATAGTAGTTTAAACAATGGATTAGAAATGTTTTTAACAAAACATGGTGGATTAAATTCCGGTTATATGATAGCACAATATACTTCTGCTTCAATTGTTTCAGAAAATAAAATATTAGCAAATCCATCAAGTACTGATTCAATACCAACTTCTGCAAACCAAGAAGATCATGTAAGTATGGGATCAATTAGTGCCAGAAACTTATATAAGATTTGTGATAATGTTGCAAATATTTTAGCTATTGAACTATTAACTGCAGCACAAGCAGTTGATTTAAGAACAGATAACCCGGAAGAGGATTTGGGAATAGGTACTTATAAAATTTATAAATTAATAAGAAATAATGTTAAATTTTTGGGGGAAGATAGAATATTGTATCCAGAAATTAAAACTATTAAGAAATTAATTGAGTATAATTTATTTTCAAATGAAATAAATAATATGATTGATATGACTTAAAATTCTAATTAATTATATATTTGAAATATAAGGTCTTCTTTTATATAATATAAAACTATAAAAAATAAAGTTATTTAAGAATGTAATATAATAATAATTTAATATCAAGTATGAATCTTATTCTTGATTATTGATGGAAAAGTTCTTAAGGATAAATGGTTAAAACCTCTGTACTTGAGAAGGATATATCATATTAATATTGAATATTTTAATATAACCAGAAAAAGGAAGGAAATATCTTTTAATGTTTAATTTCAAAAAGAGGTTTAAGGATAATTTAAATAAAAATAAATTGATAAATAATGATAAATTATTATTAGGGATATCTGGGGGACCAGATTCTCTTACTATGTTGGATTTGTTTTATAAAATAAAAGATGAATTTAATTTAAAAATTGTTGTTTTTCATCTAAATCATTTATTCAGAGAAGAAGCTGCAGATGAAGCAGATTTTGTAAAAAAAATTTGTGAAGAACGAAATATTGATTATGTAATAAAAAGGTTTGATGTACCTGCATATGTTAAAGAAAATAACTTATCACCTGAAGAGGGTGCAAGAGAAGTTAGATTTAAATATTTAAAAAATATTTATGAAGAGAAAAATATAGATAAGGTTTGTTTGGCTCATAACAAAGATGATAACATAGAAACAATCTTATTTAATATTTTCAGAGGAAGTGGGACAAGAGGTTTAATTGGTATTAAAAACAGTATAGATTTATTTGGAATGAAAATTATTCACCCTTTATTAGTGTTTTACAGATCTGAAATCATGGATTATTGTAAAATAAATAATTTGTCTCCTGTTTTTGATCCAAGTAATGAAAGCAATTTATATAGTAGAAATCGAATAAGAAATAATATATTACCTATGATAGAAGAGCAAATTAATCCTAATGTTAAAAATTCTTTAACAAGATTATCAAATGTAATAGCAGAGGATTATGATTTCATTGATAATCATGCTGAAGATTCATTCAAAGAGATTTTACTAAAGAAAAATAAAGAAAGATATATTTTCAAATTGGATGAAATAAAAAAATTACACAATACAATAATAAAAAGAGTAATCAATAAAGTACTATTTGATATTAAAGGTAGTATTGATAATTTTTACTATAAACATTATAATTATATAATAGAATTTATCGAAAATAATAAAACAGGTGATGTATTAGAACTACCAGATGATATTAAGTTAAAAATTTCTTATAATAAACTACTTATTTATAAAGGTAATCTTGATATTAATAATTCATTTGATATTCCAATTAATTCTGAAGGTAGTTATAAACTTCCTTTTAAACAGAAAGTAACTGTTGAAATTGTTAATGAAAATCTAGATTGGAAGAATTATCAAAATGATAATATTTGCTTAATTGATTTTGAGAAAATTAAATTTCCTTTAAAAATAAGAAACAGAAAAGATGGAGATAAATTCATACCCTTAGGTATGAGTGGCCATAAAAAAGTAAAAGACTTTTTTATAGATAAAAAAGTACCTGATTATTTAAGAGATAAAATACCAATCTTATTTAACAATGATGGTACTTTGATATGGATTTGTGGATATAGGATGGACGACAGGTTTAAAATAAAAAAATCAAGTAAAAAAATATTATTAATTAGATACCACAAGGAGGACTAAAAATGGAAGGGAAACATTTTTTTAATGACGACATTTCAGAAATCATTTTAACTGAAGAACAGATTCAAGAAAGGATAAAAGAATTAGGACAAGAAATAACCGAAGCTTATGATGAAGATGATGATATTGTAATGCTTTGTGTATTAAGAGGTGCTGTTTTATTTATGTCTGATCTTGCAAGACATATTAATTTACCTGTAGTTTTTGATTTTATGGATGTATCTAGTTATGAGGGTACAACTTCTTCAGGTATGGTACGTATAATAAAAGATTTAGAAGAAAACATAGAAGGTAGGCATGTATTAATAGTTGAAGATATAATGGATACAGGATTAACTTTAAAACATGTTATTGATCTATTAAAAACTAGAGAACCTGCAGATATAAAAGTAGCTACTTTATTAGATAAACCAGATAGAAGAACGGAAAAAGAAGTAAATGCAGATTTTAACGGTTTTGAAGTACCTGATAAATTTGTTGTTGGTTATGGTTTAGATTATTTAGAAAGATATAGAAATTTACCTTATATTGGTGTATTAAAGGAAGAGATGTATACTTAAGTTAATATTATTTACAAAATATTATACTTGTGTTATAATAATTTACTGTATGGTTATGTATGTTAAGAAGGGAGGAACTGTAATTTGAATAAATTTATAAAAAATATAGGATTTTATCTACTACTAATAGCAATTTCAATACTTGTTGCTCAATTTTTTATGCAGCAGTCTCCTCAAACTCTAGAAAATTTTAGTTATTCTGACATGTTACAGGAGATAGAAAATGGTAACATAAGTCAAGTAACTATCATAGGTAATGAAAAAGTGACTGGTACTTTAAGTGGACAAAGTTTTTCTGTACCAATTCCACCTGAATCGATACCCGTCATAATGCAGGAATTAAGAGCTGCCAATGTTAATATAAAGACCGAACCACAACCTAGTGCTCCCTGGTGGGTAAGTATTTTAGGTTATGTACTTCCGATTATAATTTTAATTGTTGCTTGGTTTTTTATCATGCAGAGAATGCAAGGCGGCGGAAGTAAAATGATGTCGTTTGGTAAAAGCAAAGCAAAATTAAATGAAAATAAAAAGAAAGTTACATTTGATGATGTGGCAAATTATGAGGAAGTAAAAGAAGAACTACAAGAAGTTGTTGAATTTTTAAAGAACCCGAAAAAGTTTGCTCGACTTGGAGCAGAAGTTCCTAAAGGTGTACTTCTTGTTGGTCCTCCAGGAACAGGTAAAACATTAATGGCTAAAGCTATTGCTGGAGAAGCCGGAGTTCCATTTTATTTTATAAGTGGTTCTGATTTCGTTGAAATGTTTGTTGGTGTTGGTGCTTCTAGAGTTAGAGATTTATTTGAAAAAGGAAAAGATAATGCACCTTGTATTATCTTTGTCGATGAATTAGATGCTGTAGGTAGACAACGTGGTGCTGGATTAGGTGGAGGCCATGATGAAAGAGAACAAACACTAAACCAATTATTGGTT
>JBEPXG010000072.1:0-7209 GCA_041642015.1 Halanaerobiales bacterium | reverse complement strand
GATATATTTATTGTAAGTGGTTCTTTTCTTGAAAAAAATAGAGATAATAATATTTATAATAACTTATATTTAATTGATAACAAGGGAAATTCTAAGGCTAAATACAGTAAAACACATCTTTTTTCACCTGGAGGAGAAAACAAAGTTGTAACACCTGGACATAGCATAAGTACCGCAGATACCAAATTTGGTAAGTTTGGTTTTATGATTTGTTATGATATTAGATTTCCAGAATTAGCTAGATTATATGGTTTAGAAGATATTGATGTCTTATATGTTGTAGCTAATTTTAATGATCCTAAAAAAGATCAGTGGTTAAACCAAATTCAAGCTCGTGCTATGGAAAATCAATTTTATGTTGTTGCTTGTAATAGAAGTGGGAAAAAATATTTTGGTAATTCTGTAATAGTAAGTCCTGAAGGAGAAATAATACTCAATGCTGGTAGAAGAGAAGGAATTTATAGTGGATTTATTGATCTAAAATTAATTACAGAAGTAAAAACTCAATTACCTTTATTTAATGACAGAAGAGATGATATGTATAATATAGAGATAAGAGAGGTATAATGTTATGCAATATGTAAGAGAGAATATGAATTTTGATGATAAAAGTTTTGCTTTACACCGTTGGACCCCAAATACAAACCAATATAAGGGTATTATTCAAATTATTCATGGAATGGCAGAACATATTAAAAGATATGAAGAGTTTGCAAAATATTTTACTGATAAAGGTTTTATGGTTTTTGGTATTGATAATTTAGGTCATGGAGAAACTGTAAAATTAAATGATGGCTATTTTGGATTTTTTGATAGTAAAGATGGTTGGACAAAAGCAGTGAATGCAAACAAATATGCATCAAAATATATCAAAGATAATTATGATCTACCTTTAGTAGTTTTTGGTCATAGTATGGGTTCTGTTATTTCACGATATTACTTAGTTGGAGAAAAAATTCCTGAGGGGATAATATTAAGTGGTGTATTTGGTTATCAAGAAGTTTCAATGGACTTAATTAAGTTAATTGCTAAACTTGAAAAAGCTTTAAAAGAAGAAAAAAGTAAAAATGTTATTGATAGCTATTTGATGGACTTAATATATAATAGGAAATTTGATAATGAAGGTAAAAACAGTTGGATAAGTAGTGTTCAAGAAGAAGTAAGAAAATATAATGAAGATGAGTTATGTGGTTTTAAGATATCTAACCAAATGTTTATAGATATTATGAGTGGTATTAAAATAATTGACAGAATTGAAAAGAATAAAGAAATATTAAAAAATATTCCAATATTTTTAATCTGTGGGGATGATGATCCTGTAGGTAATTTTGGAAAGGATGTTAAAAAGTTATTTAACAAGTATAAAGAAAACAATTTAAATGATGTAAAATATAAAGTATATAAAGGAATTAGACATGAAGTTATAAGAGATATAAGAAAAGACGAAGTTTATACAGATTTAGAGACCTGGATTGAAAATAAAATATAAATATAAAAAGTGAGGTTTTATAATAATAACTTCTAGTCATTATTAAACCTCACTTTTGAATATCAACTTATTAGTAATAAAAAGGATTTGTATTATTAAATTTATATTTTTTTCTTAATAATGTATTTTTCAAGTTTTTTAGCTAAGCTTGTTGGTATAAAGGCATCAATAAATATATGATTATTTTTATACTTTTCTTTTTCAACAATACCATTATTATATAATTTTTCAACAATATTTGCTTGATCATATGGTAGTTCTAATGTATATCTTTCCATTGTATTTTCAACAAAATTATTTAATCTATCTATTAGTCTGTCTTTATTGATTTGATTAGTTGCTGAAATGAATATTGCTTCTGGAAATTCTAATTCTAAATCCTTTTTAGTACTTGAATCAATTCGATCTATTTTATTAAATACTTTTTGAATAGGTTTATCTTGAATACCAAGTTCTACTAATTCATTGTTAACAACTTTAATTTTATTAACAACTTCTTCATCACTGGCATCAATGATGTGTAAAATTAAATCCGCATTACTGATTTCTTCTAAAGTTGATCTAAAAGATGCTATTAATTGGTGAGGTAGATTTTTAATAAACCCAACAGTATCAGTAATAATGATATTTTTACCGATAGGTAGTTGATAACTTTTCGCCCTAGAATCCAAAGTTGCAAAAAGTTGATCTTCAACTAATGCATTATCATCTGTCAACATATTTAGCAGGGTTGATTTACCAGCATTTGTATATCCCACAAGTGATATTATTGGATCTTTACGGCTTTTTCTTTGAACATCACGATCACTTTTAATTTCTTTTAGTTTTTCTTTTAATCTATATATTCTTTTTTCAATCCTTCTTCTATCAACCTCAAGTTTTGTTTCACCAGGTCCTCTAGTACCAATACCACCAGCAAGTCTTGAAAGCTCTGTACCTCTTCCAACTAATCTAGGTAAAAGATACTCTAGCTGAGCTAATTCTACTTGAATCTTACTTTCTTTACTTTGGGCATGTAAGGCAAAAATATCCATGATAAGTTGATTTCTATCAAGTATTTTTGCATCAATTTCTTCTTCAATATTTCTTAATTGTGCTGGAGAAAGTTGATTATCAAAAATTATCATGTTAATTTCATAATTTTCAATGATGTCCTTGATTTTTTGAAGGTTGCCTTTACCGATATAATAAGCAGGATTTATTTTATCTCCACGATATTCAAAATATTTTATAGAGTGTACACCTGATGTATCGGCTAGTTGACCAAGTTCTTTTAAGGAAGCTTGGTTAGTACCAACAAGTAATGCATTTTCTTTTCTGTTTTTTATTTTATATAAATCTTGATTATCCTTTTTAAAGTTTATAATAGTATTTCACCTCAGTTAATAAGATATTTTTTATACTAATCCTATTATATCAAATATTAATAGAATTATAAATGAAAAAAGGAAGGAATACTTTCAACATATATTGAATTAATAATATGACAAGAGTAATATATAGATATAATTTAATATATATTTATTATGATGTTTAGGATGTGATTATATGAATTATGGATTGATATTAGAAGGTGGAGGAGCAAAAGGTTCTTATCAAATAGGTGCTGTAAAAGCATTAAAAGAGATGGGTATTGAATTTAGTGGTGTGGCAGGTACTTCTATAGGAGCCTTAAATGGTGCTATGATTATTCAAGAAGATTTTGATGAAGCTTATGACCTGTGGTATAATATTTCTCCTAAAAAAATCTTTGATATAGAACAGGATGCTCTAGATAAAATAAAAAAGTTGAGTTTTGATAAAAAGGATTTATCTTATCTGTGGACACAGGTAAAATCAGTTGTAGATAATAAGGGTTTAGATGTCTCAATGATTGAAGATATAGTAGAAAAAAATGTTGATGAACATAGAGTAAGAAGTTCAAATAAAGATTTTGGGATAGTAACAATTTCATTATCTGATATGAAGCCAATAAAAATATATATTGAAGATATCCCAGAAGGTAAATTAAATGATTATCTTTTGGCAAGTTCAAATTTACCTACTTTTAAACAGGAAAAAAGAAATGGTAAATACTTTTTAGATGGTGGTTTTTATGATAATATGCCGGTAGACATGTTAGTTGATAAAGGGTATAAAGATATTATAGTAATTAGAACCCATGGACTAGGTGTTACAAGAGATATAGAAGAAACAAAAGATCTAAATATTATTTATATAGAACCTAAAGAAGACTTGGGTAATCTATTGGATTTTGATAATAAAATTGCTCGTAGGAATTTAAAACTAGGATATTATGATGCTAAAAAAGTATTTCAAGAAGAAATTAAAGGTCATGATTATTATATAAGAATTGATAAAGAAAAAGATTACTTTACCAAACTATTATTAAATATACCTAAAAAAAGTGTTGAAAAGATTGCTGAATTTTTTGGTGTCAAAAAAATGGATCCCAGAAGAGCTTTATTTGAAATTATCATCCCAAGATTAGCAGGACTTTTAGATTTAGATGATAGTTGTGATTATTCAGGTATTACATTGGCTGTTTTAGAGTTAATCGCCAAAAGAGCAAAAATTGATAGATTTAAAATCTATGATTTTGATAATTTTGTAAAATTGATTTCAAAAAAATATCAACCTGTAGAAGTAAGTGAAATTAATGTTCCGAACTTCATCAAAAAAAGTGAAATATTATCTAAAACTATTAAAGATAATATAATTGATCTAGTTATTGCTGAATTATTTGATAATATTATAAACAGAAATGGGGAGTATGAGTTATGAAAGACTATATGATAAGAGTATTGACTGATAATAAACAAATCAGAGGTCTAGCAGTTAGATCTACAAATTTAGTTAAAAAAGCACAAGAAGTTCATGATACAACACCTGTTGCAACTGCAGCTTTAGGAAGATCTTTATCTGCAGTAGCTATGATGAGTGCTTTAGAAAAATCAGGTGTTAAAATAGGTTTGAAAATTATTGGCAATGGTCCAATTGATAGAGTAATAGCGGAAGCTAATTTGGAGGGTAAGATAAGAGGTTATGTTGGCAACCCAAAAGTTGATATTATGATTAATAATTTAAATAAGCTTGATGTTAAACAAGCAATAGGAGATGGAGATTTAATAGTAAGAAAAGTTTCTGGACTTAAAGAACCTTATGAAAGCAAAATAGCTCTTGTAAGTGGAGAAATTGGTGAAGATTTAACATATTATTATACTCAATCTGAACAAATTCCTTCTTCAGTTGGTTTAGGTGTATTAGTTAATAAAGATTTTACTGTCAGAGCAGCAGGAGGTTTTATGATACAGTTATTACCAAATACTCCTGAAGAAACGATTAAAAAATTAGAAAAAAATCTCTCAGAAATTAATTCAGTAAGTAGATTAATTGATGGTGGAGCTAATCCGGAAGAGTTATTGGATAAGGTATTAAAAGGATTCTCCTATAACATTACTCAAACTCAAGAGATTGAATATAAATGTAATTGTAGTAAAGAGAAGGGGTTAGAAATTGTAAATACATTATCTGCTGAAGAAATTAAAGAATCGATAAATGAGGATGGATATGTAGAAGTAACCTGTCATTATTGTAATGAAAAATATAAATATGAAGAAGATTATATAAAAAAATATTTAAAAAGGGAGTGGTAAAAATTAAAAATGTATTTAATAATAAATTCTTTAAATATAGTCTAGCAATAATATTTATCTTGATTATATTTATTTTAATGAATCAAATAACATTTATAATAAGAGCTTTTAGAATAATCACTTCCTTACTTATTATACCATTACTTTTAGGTGGGTTTTTATACTACTTATTACGTCCAATAGTTGATTTCTTGACAAAATATTTAAAGTATAGGGTATTAGCTATATTTATAAGTTTTATTTTAATTATTACTTTGATAGTATTTATTATATATTTTGGTGGAAATATAATTACTGAACAAACTAGAAATTTAGTTAATCAGTTTTCAAATTATTACTATTCCGATGCGGGAGTACCAGATGAAAATAATCTTGTCTATCAAATAGGTACTCAAGTTATGGAATATTTAGAAAGATTTAATATTCAGGAAAGAATCTCTGAATTTATGGAAAACTTCTTGAATGTAATCAGAAACAATATTTTTGGTATATTTACTACTTTAACTAATATAGGGACTGTTATTGTTTTAATTCCGTTTGTTGTCTACTATCTACTGAAAGATGACAAAAAAATAAAAAAATCTATATTAGCATATATTCCAGAAAATAAACGTGAGTTTATTAATAAAATAATAATAAAAGTTGATCAAACTCTTTCTAAATATATTACTGGTCAGGTATTAGTGGCTCTAATGTTAGGAATATTAACATATATTGGCTTTATGATTATTAGTTTACCCAATGCTTTAATTTTATCTGCAATCGTTATGGTAACTTCTTTTATACCTTTTTTAGGACCTATATTAGGTATTATACCTGCAGTATTTATTGGTATTTCTGAAAGTTTTTTAATGGTAGTAAAAATAATATTAGTATTAATTATAGTACAACAAATTGAAGGAAACATAATACAGCCTAAAGTTCAAGGAAATAGATTAAAAATACACCCATTAGTAGTAATATTTATGGTACTTATTTTCATTACACTCTTTGGATTTATTGGTGCTTTATATGCAGTACCTGCTTATGCTGTTGGAAGGGTAATCTTTATTGAATATCATGGTAAATATATTATGAGTAAGAGCTCCAATGAATAAAAAAAATGTATGGGTATTATTCGTCATTTTAATACTTATTTTAACCGCTTATCTTTATCCCATTATTTATGAACATAAAGATAGTGAAAAGGTGACTATATTTGTAATAGATTCCTTTGATGATGGTGTTTTAAGCCATGGGGATGTCGTAAGTTCTATAATAGAACAAGAAGTGCCAAATTTTAAAATTATTAAAATTAATGTGAAAGAAGAAAAAAGGTATGGTGTAAATAGATATTATGAGGCATTAGATGAGGTATATCAATATAAGTTAAATAACATTGATGAAAAAGTTATTGTAAATATTAGTCTTGGTTTTTATGAAGCGGAAAGATATCATGAGATAATGATTAGAGATTTATCAAAGTTAGGTATTGGAATAATAGCAGCTGCAGGTAATGATGATAGTCCTATATCATTTTATCCAGCTGCTTTTAAGGATTATGTGATTGCTGTAGCTAGTATTGAAGGAAATGAAAAAACTGATTATTCAAATTATGGTAAATACATTGATATTTGTGCAGAAGGTAATTTTTTTACTACTGTTGCTTTACCACAAATGTTTAGTTATCGGGCTAGTGGTACTTCTTTTGCTGCACCACGTGTAAGTGCAATAATATCAAAAATCATGGCTAGTGATGAAAACATTGACTTTAATCAAGCAGTTCAAAGATTATATGATATATCTATTCCTTTAGAAGATGATCTCTATAAAAAAGGTCTTTTAGGAAAAGGCAGAATAAGTAATTTTAAATATCTATTAAATTATAATATTGGTAAACTGGTATATTATTATTTGGTTCCTTTAATAATATTTTTATTAGTTTTTTATCTTCTAATTAGAAGATTTAAATACTTAGCTATACCTTATTCATTATTACTATTTATTATAATTGGTCCATTTTTTGTTATTGTAAGAGATCATTTATTTGGGTCTTTTAGTGATAGAATATTTACTTTATATAAT
>JBEPXG010000071.1:6549-7211 GCA_041642015.1 Halanaerobiales bacterium | reverse complement strand
TATTTATAGGATATATGAGATTAATTGACATTACCGATCAAACTTTAAATAATTCGGCTGAGGATTTTAAAACACAGATGGTAGATAGTTTAAATGCAAAAGAAAAGGTCTGGTTAACTAATGCTTTACAGATTGCTAATAATCCAATAATTAAAAAAGCAATGTATGAAGGCGATCGAGAAACCATAATAAACATTTTAAATAATTATAGTGAAACTTTTAGGGAAAACACAACCTTTAACAATATTAATGTACACCTTATAGATGAAAATTTAAACTCATTTGTAAGGTCCTGGGATGCAGAATCATATGGGGACAGTTTAGATTACTCTGCTGCTTATCAAGAAGTTCTAAATACAAAAGAACCGCTTGTAACACCAGAGATGTCACCTAAGGGTTTAAGACTTAAAGCACTTTATCCTGTGGAATATAATGGTGAATTTATTGGGATAGTTAACTTTGAAGGTGGATTAAACTCAATTAAAAGAACCTTACTACCAAATGACATACATTTCCTATATTTATTAGACAATAATTATTTAAATATAGCAACTGGAATACAAGATAATACACAAATAAACAATTATACCTTAAGTCAAAGTGATTACAATGATGAATACCTTTCTCACAGTCAAAATAATCTAAATATAACACAAGCAAAA
>JBEPXG010000071.1:5293-6539 GCA_041642015.1 Halanaerobiales bacterium | reverse complement strand
AGCAAAAGAATCATTTTTTAATGGTTCAGATTACTTAACGACAGCAGTTGATATTAAAAGATTTGATGGAGAAAAGATGGGAATATACTTAGTAGGACAGTCTAAGGATATTGTACTAAGTAGTATTTCAGAAACACAAGATATGCTATACATCATATATATTGCATTTATAGTAATTTTCATCTTACAAATCTTAGCGATATATTACTTTATCCGTAAAAGTATAAGTAGACCGATTAATATAATTAAAGATAAATTTGAACTTGTTGCACAAGGTGATCTATCACAACAGGTTGATGAAAAGATAACAAAACGAAATGATGAAATTGGTATGTTAGGAAATGCTATCAATTCAATGCTTACAAACTTAAAAGATATGGTTAGTCAGATTTCTGATATAGCAGGTAACCTTTCAGCATCAAGTGAGCAACTTTCTGCTTCAAGTGAAGAAATGTCGGCTTCAGCTGAAGAAGTGGGGCGTGCAATAGAAGATGTCGCTAGCGGAGCAGAGGAACAATCAGCACAGGTTGAGGAAACAACCAGTAGTGTTGAAGAACTATCTGGTAAGATAAATAATGTTAAAGCAAAGTCAGAAGAAATGGATGTACAAGCTGACGATGTAATGAATAATATTGAAGATGGTAACCAAAATATTAATAGATCAATCAATGAAGTACAAAAAGTTAAAGATAGATCAAATGAAGTTTCAAATCAAATAAATGAGCTTGGAGAACTATCCAAAGAAATTGGAAATATTGTTGAACTAATCAATGATATTTCAGCACAAACAAATCTACTTGCTTTAAATGCTGCAATCGAAGCAGCAAGAGCGGGAGAAGCTGGTAGAGGCTTTAGTGTTGTTGCAGATGAAATCAGAGAACTTGCTGAAGAGTCATCAGAAGCTACAGAAAACATTGCTAATCTAATAAAAGATATACAAAACAAGGTAACAAACACTACAACTGAGATGAAAAATGCTGAAGATGCTGTTGATGACAGTGTTAATGCTATAAAATCTACAGAAGACTCTTTTGAAAAGATAGATCTACAAGCTAATCAACTAAAACAGTTAATAGATGATATTTCAAAATCAACAGAAAGAATGGCTGAAAACAGCAATGAAGTTAAAAAAGCAATTGAAGAAATAGCTTCGGTAAGTGAAAGGGCTTCAAGTAATGCCCAAGAAGTTGCTGCAAGTAGTGAAGAACAAACTTCTTCAACTGAAGAAATAGTCAATGCTGCTGAA
>JBEPXG010000071.1:0-5283 GCA_041642015.1 Halanaerobiales bacterium | reverse complement strand
TCTGATATGGCAGAAAATCTGATTAAATCAGTTGATAAGTTTAAAATATAATTCAAATTAAGTTTCAAGAACAAATAAGGAGGGAATATTTAAAAAGTAAACTTTTTATAAACTAAATATAGTAATAATCATAATAATTAATTTAGTCAATGAGAATATATCATAAGATAAAATAGAAAATCAGGAGGAAGATAAATAATGAATTTATTAAAAACTTTTAAAATGAAATTAGTTCTAATATTAGTTACACTAATGGCGATACCGTTGATTGTTTATGGAGTAATATCCATTAACAATAGTACGAATTTGATAACAGAAGATACCAATCAAGAAAATCTATTGATGGCAGAGGCTTTAGCAACACAAACAAATAATATACTTTCAAGTAGTGAAAGTATGTTAAGGGTTGCAGCTGGAGCACAGAGTTTAAAAGATATGAATGTTGATGCTATGGATACAGTATTAAGTAGACTTGTTGAAGCAAGTGAATATATTCCAAATGTATATGTGATGGATACTGATGGAATGCAGGTATATAAGACAACTGGTGAATTAGGAAGTCGTGCAGACCGTGGATACTTCCAGGAAGCAATGAAAGGAAAAACAACTTTTTCAGAAGTTTTAATTTCTAGAAGTCGTGGAGTACCTATAGTTGTTAATGCTACTCCAATTGAACAAGATGGTGAAGTAGTTGGTGTTTTAGGAGCAAGTATTGATCTAGGTGTTTTAAGTAAAATGGCATCAGAACTAAATCCAGGAGAAACAGGATATGGTTATATTGTAAATAAACAGGGACAATTAATTGCACATCCTGATCAAGAGTTAGTTATGAATATGGAAGATGTGAAATACCTTGCACCTGTTGCTAAAGTGACTAATGGTGAAACAGGAAGTGCCAGTTATACTTTTGAAGGAGTAGAAAAGATTTCTTCATATAAACCAATCAGTAAAACAGGTTGGGGTGCTGTAGTACAAGTTACATCAGATGAAGTTTTAAGTGAAATTGATAGTACAATATGGTCAGCAGTAACAATAATTGTAATAACATTATTAATCGGATTATTAGCTGCTTATCTACTTGGTAACTATATCACAAAACCTATCTTAGCAGTTGAAAAACACAGTAGAGAAATTGCAAATGGAAATTTAAGAGAAAACATTGATAATAAATATATTGAAAGAGAAGATGAAATTGGTTCCTTAGCAAAATCAGTTGATAAGATGTCAAATAGATTAAAAACAATGATTAGTGATATAGCAGATATTGCAACTGATCTTTCTTCTTCAAGTCAAGAACTTTCAGCATCTAGTGAAGAGATTGCTGCTTCTGCTGAAGAAGTGGGGTCCGCAATGGAACAGGTTGCTTCAGGTGCTGAGGAGCAGACCGCACAAGTTGAAGAAACAAGTGCAAGTGTGCAACAGTTAAGTGAACAGATTGAAGATGTTGAAGATATGTCTGATGATATGGATAAACAGGCTGATACAGTTATGAAAAGTATTGATCAGGGTAATAGTTCTGTAAATGATTCAATTAGTCAAGTAGAAGAAGTAAAAACACAGTCTAATCAAGTATCACAAAAGATAAATGAACTTGGTAAACTCTCTAAAGAGATTGGAAATATTGTTGAACTTATCAATGATATATCTGCCCAGACAAATCTACTAGCATTAAATGCAGCAATTGAAGCTGCAAGAGCAGGAGAAGCAGGTAGAGGATTTAGTGTAGTAGCAGATGAAATAAGAGAACTAGCTGAAGAATCATCCCAAGCTACAGAACAGATTGCAGGATTAATCAGTGATATTCAAAATGGTGTTAAAAGCACTGTAACACAGATGGAAAAAGCAGAAGATGCAGTAGATAATAGTGTTCAAGCAATTGAAACTACAAATAGTTCTTTTACAGATATAGAGAATGCATCAAATCGATTAAAGGAACTTATTGAAAGAATTGCTAAAGCAACAGTTCAAATAGCAGATAATAGTGATAATGTTAAAATGTCTATTGATGAAATATCAGAAGTTAGTGAACAGGCATCCAGTAATGCAGAAGAGGTTGCAGCATCAAGTGAAGAACAAAGTGCCTCAACTGAGGAAATTGTAAGTGCATCTGAAAGATTAGCAGAGATGGCTGAAAGACTAACAAAAGAAGTAAATGAATTTGATATTTAATCAAAGATAAAAACAATATAATAATAAAAAAATAATATAAATAAATATTTGTTTTATTTAAGGAGGATCAATATTGAGTGATAATAATGAATATCTAGAGATGTTTTTTGCAGAATCAGAAGAATATATAATGGTATTAAATGATAATATATTAGAGTTAGAAAATGATCCGGAGAACATGGATGTTCTAAACGCAATGTTTAGAGCAGCCCATTCTCTTAAAGGAATGGCAGCAACCATGAGGTTTGATCATCTAACAGAGCTAACTCATAAAATGGAAAATATGATGGATCAGATTAGAAACCATAAGATGGGTGTTAATACAGAAATAATCGATCTACTATTCGCTGGTATTGACTATGTAGAAGAAATGGTCAGAAAGATAAAAGAAGATGGTGATGATGAGATAGATATCAATGACTATCTGGATAAATTAGAAAAAAAGATTAATGAAGATACAAAAGTCGTTGAAAAAGATAAAGAAGTTATCAGTAAAGATGATAGTAACTTCTTATCAATAACAGAAGATGATTCTTATACTATCCAGGACAATAAAAAAGAATTAGATTCTGTTTATACTGTAAATGTTAAATTATTAAAAGAAACTCAGTTTAAACAGGTTCGTGCTTCAATGATCTTTAAAAAAGCTTCAGAATTAGGATACATTTTTAAATCAATACCAAAGAAAGAAAATGTAGAAGATGCAGATATCGATGATGATTTAGTAAAATTAATTTTAATATCTAATCATGATCCTGAAAACATTCAAGAAGAGTTTGAAAAGATTACTGATATCGAAAATGTAGAATTAAAAAAGCTTGAACTTCAAGTAAGCAAAGAAAAAGATAAAAAGAAATCAAAAAAGAAAAAAAGCAAAAGTACTTCTTCAAAGTTTGAAGTATCATCATCAGTAAGAGTAGATATTGGAAAACTTGATAAGTTGATGAATATGATTGGTGAGCTATTAATTAATAAAACAAGATTAGAAGCATTAAATATACAATCCGAAGGTTTTAAAGATGTATTACCTCAGCTTGATCGGGTAACTATGGAACTACACCATACAGTAATGCAGATTAGAATGGAACCGATTGGTGTAATGTTTAATCGTTTCCCTAGAATGATAAGAGATCTATCTAAAAGTAGTGACAAAGATATTGACTTTGTTATGGAAGGAAAGCAAACTGAACTTGATAGATCAATTATAGATGAACTAGGAGATCCATTAACACATCTTTTAAGAAATGCAGTAGATCATGGTATTGAAAAACCTGAAGAAAGAGTTAAAAATGGAAAAGATAAAAAAGGTACAGTAAACTTAAGAGCTTATCAAAAAGGTAGTGAAATCATCATAGAAGTTGAAGATGATGGTGGAGGAATTAATGTAGAAAGAGTTGTTGAAAAAGCAAAAGAAAAAGAAGTTGTTACACAAAAAGAAATTGAAGAGATGGATCGTGATAAAAAATTACAACTTATCTTTGAACCTGGTTTAAGTACAAATGAAACAGTTTCTAATGTATCAGGCCGTGGAGTAGGTATGGATGTAGTTAAAAAGACTATTGAAGGCCTTGATGGTGAGATATATATTAGATCTGAAGAGAATAAAGGAACTAAGTTTGTAATATCTCTTCCTTTAACTTTAGCTATTCAAGATGCATTGATGGTTAAAATAAATGGTGAAATCTTTGCAATACCTTTAAGTGCAATCAGTGAAACTCTGATGATTAAATCAGATGAAATTAAACAGGTTAAAGGATATGATGTAATAGTACTAAGAGATAATACAATACCACTAATCGATAGCAGAGAAAGCTTAAACATTGAAATTGAAGATTCATCATATAAAGAAAAGGATGAAATGCCCGTTGTAATTGTTAAGTCAGGTGGAAAAGAAATAGGATTAATAGTTGAAGAACTACTATATCAACAAGAGATTGTAATTAAATCATTAGGTGATTATCTTGATAATGTTAAAAACATTAGTGGAGCTACAATAATCGGTGATGGTGAAGTTGCACTAATATTAGATGTACGTGATATTGCATAAAGGAAGGTGAGTATGTACAGATGGCAAATAATAAAAATGTTGAAAACAATGAAAGTGCTGTAGAAAAAAAGCAGTATCTAACCTTTAAAGTTGGCAAAGAGATCTATGGACTTAGATTAAACCAGGCAAAAGAGATTATTAAACCACCTAAAATAACAAGTGTACCTAATACTGAAGACTATATATTAGGCGTTATTAACTTAAGAGGTCAGGTTGTACCAGTAATTAATCTTAAAAACAAACTAGGTTTAACAGAAGATACAACAATAGATATCAATCAAGACAAGTCAAAAAAGATTGTTGTAATAAATATTAATGGAATGTTAATTGGTGTTTATGTTGATGGTGTAAATGAAGTAATCAATATCTCTGTTGAAGATATAGAAGGTGTAACAGAGAATAGAACTGGAATTAGAGAAGAATTTATTAAAGGGGTTTCTACCTATGGTGATTATTTAATCATAGTATTAGATTTGGATAACCTCCTTTTTGAAAACAAAGAAGAGAAGGGAGCTTAAACTATGGATACCTATACTGAAGTAGACCAAAAAAATAAATCAAAATCAAAACAGTATATCAAATTTGAAACAGGTAATCAGGCTTTTGGTATCGATGTTCTAAACAGTAGGGAAATTGTTATGGAGAGTGAAATAACATCTATTCCAGAATCCCCTGATTATGTAAAAGGTGTAATAAATTTAAGAGAAGAGATAGTACCAATTGTAAACTTAGATAAACTATTTAATATAAAGTTATCTGATGAAAGTATTGAAGAAAAAAAGATAATAATTATTAAAGTAGAGGGAACATTAATTGGTCTTCAAGTTGATGGAGTCGACGAAATAATTGAAATAGATAACAGTAGAATTAAAGATGCTCCTTCAATAACAAAAAAATATGGTAAAGACTATATTCAAGGTGTTGCAAAACATAATGAACGTCTCTTTATCATTCTTGATGTAAATAACATCTTTTCTTCAGATGAAATTGAAGAAATAAAAGAAATTAATAGTTAATATAAAACAAAATTACAGGAGGAAAAACATTGAAAAAAGTACTTATAGTAG
>JBEPXG010000070.1:0-7234 GCA_041642015.1 Halanaerobiales bacterium | reverse complement strand
TTCGATGATATTGATGGTTTTATATTTAAAGAAGGATCACCATCATGTGGTAATAAAGATATAAAAGTTTATTCAGGTATAGAAGGACAGGTTATTCATAAAAATGGAATTGGCTTCTTTGCACAAAATGCATTAGATATTCATCCTTGTTCTGCAGTTGAAACAAGTGGAAGGTTAAATAATTTAAAAATAAGGGAGCATTTTTTAACAAAGATATTTTTACTAGCAAGATTTAGAAAAGTCAAAGAAAATAATAAGATGAATGATTTAGTGAAGTTTCACTCTGATAATAAATATCTATTTATGGCTTATGATCAAAATATTTTAAAAGAAATGGGAAGAATAGCAGCCAATCATGATAAATTTAATACAATAGATGTTTTATCCAAATATGAAGAGAAATTAAATTTAATACTTGAGGATTATCCTAACTATAAATCAATAATAAATGTATTAAACCATATTTTTGGTTACTTTAAAAAGAACTTATCTAGTAGTGAAAAAGAATTCTTTTTGGACATTGTTGAAAAATATAGAAATAATAAAGTTCCATTATCAGTACCGATTCATTTATTAAGGTCATGGATTATTGAATATGATGTGGATTATTTAAAAGATCAAACCTTTATAAATCCATTTCCAGAAGAATTAATAGATCTAACGGATTCAGGAAAGGATAGAGATCGCTTATAAAAAGGAAGATGCCCAATGTTAAAAAAAATAAAAAATATTTATAACCCAGAAAAATTTCATAGTGAAAACATGGGAAAAGACAATTATTTTGAAGGATGGTACTTTAAAATTGTTGATCAAAGTAAAAACAATATTTATGCTATTATACCGGGTGTATTTATAAACAAGAATGGCACAAACAGCCATTCCTTTATACAAATTTTAGATCCTAACAAAGCTAAAGTTCATTATTTAAAGTATGAATTAGAAGCATTTAATTATTCTGAAAATGATTTTTATATAGAAATAAATGATAATACCTTTTCAAAAGATAAGATAAGACTAGATATTGAAAATGAAAATATAGAAATAAAAGGACAACTTAAATTCAAAAATATATTTTCTTGGCCAGTAAAAATGTTATCACCTGGTGCTATGGGGTGGTATGGATTTCTACCTTTTATGGAGTGTAACCATGGTGTTTTAAGTTTTAATCATAAAATAGATGGTCTACTAAATATAAACCATACAAGCATAGATTTTACAGATGGTAAAGGATATATCGAAAAAGATTGGGGAACAAACTTCCCAAGTGCCTGGTTATGGTTACAAACTAATCATTTTGAAGATGATAGTAGTTCTTTGATGGTTTCTATTGCTACTATACCATGGTTAAAAAGTGAGTTTAGGGGTTTTATAATAGGATTTTATAATAAAAAACAATTATATAAATTCACAACATATAATAATTCTAAAATAGTTAAATTTAAAAAAGAAAATCATTCAATAAAAATAGAAGTTAATAATAAGTTATATAAATTAAAAATAAAAGCAGATTATTCTCAAGGTGAATTACTTAAAGGACCTTTTAGAAATGAAATGATAAAGAATGTAGAAGAAAGTCTTGATGCAAAAGTTGAAATAAGTTTGATAAATAGAAATAACAAAAATGTAATAACTAAAGATATTGGAACTCATGCAGGTTTTGAACTAAATGGAAATATTACAGATATAATTGATGAATTTAGTTAAATATGATAATTGAAAAAACTAGATTAAATTGTTAAACTTTATAATTGAAAACATAACAATGGAGGTAATAGATATGAAGTATAATAAATATAAAGTGAGTTCAAATATGAAAGAAGGAATGAAAGTAAAAGTAAATAATACAAGAGGTCATGAAATAATAATTGATGAACCAGAAGGTATGGGTGGTTCTGATGAAGGTATGAATCCAGTAGAAATAACCTTGGCTAGTTTAGCAGGTTGTTTATCTATAACTACAGAATTTTTGGCAAAAAAGATGAAAATAAAAATTGAAGACTTATCAATAGATGTTGAAGGAAAAATTAATAAAAAAGCTATGACTTCTACTGAAGTCGATTCTGGTTTTAAAGAAGTGAGATATAATATAGATATCAAATCTAATTCTTCAAAAGAGGAGATTGAAAAACTAATTAATAGAATTGAAGATTATTGTCCAGTCTCTGACACTTTAGTAAGAGCAATTAATGTAAAAGGAAGTTATTCTTTAAAAAATTCATAATAAATTTAAGTTTTTGAACTATAATAACGATAAGTAATATAGATGGTTAAAGTATAAATTATTTAATTGCCATCTATATTTTTTATTATTAGAAATAAAGATTAAGAGGTGAAACTATGAATGAATTTATAGAAGTAGCAAAATTACGCAAAAGACTCAAAATAGAGTTGGATATAATGGCAGAATTTTTTTCAACCGATCAATTAAAAATGATGGTTATAAATTCAAAGAATTTAGTAAAAATATTCAAACAGAAAAATGAAGATATTGAACATGCTGTTAAAGAGTTATCTTTACAAAAAGATTTATATAAAGAACTTTTGGAAAGCGAAGATAAAAAAACAAAAAATCTTTTGGCAAAGTATATAGAGGACTTTAATTTAGATCTTCTTTGTTTTAAGATCATTGTTTCAGACTTTATTTATATAATATATTTTCCGTTTAATAATTCTGATGAAAAACATAATAATGAAAGTTTAAAATTGTTTAAAAAACAGTTTGAAATTATGTTAAGAGATATATATAGACATAAATTAACTAAAGATGATTTGAGTCAAAAAAATATTGAAAATAAAACATTGAAAAAAGAAAAGTATATAGCTTCTTCAGCTTTAGATTCTATTCCAGGCAATATAGCAATCTTAAATAAGGAAGGTAATATCGTATATACTAATAGTGCTTGGGATAAATTTGCTGCTGATAATAATGCTTTACCATGTAATGTGGGAGTGGGGAAAAATTATTTGGATATAAGTAAAAAAGCAGCAGATCACGGGGATTTGCTATCTGAAAAAGCGTTTAATGGTATTACTTCAGTTTTAAACAATAAAAAAGATTATTTCACAATGGAGTATCCTTGTCATTCACCACAAAAACAAAGATGGTTTAGAATGTATGTTTCTACTTTTAAAGGTATAGGAACATATGAAGTTATGATTTTACATCAAAACATAACAAATGAAATTATTGCTGAGAAAAAATCAGAAACAATTTTAAACAAATTACCTGGAGTAATAATGAAGTTTAATAGAAACTCTGATTTAGTATATTTTAATAAAAAAGCAGTAGAGATATTAGATTTAGGCAAAGAAAATATTGGTCAAAAATACAATGATCTAAAAGTATTAAATCAAGAGAATATTAACTATAAAGATAAAATAGAATTTGTAATAGATAAGAAAAAAAGTATTAATTTTAAAGTTATGTATAATAAAGATGGTAAGAGACATTATTATAAAAACTATCTTTTTCCTGATTTTGAATCAAACCGATTAAAAAGTGTAACCTCTATTATTCCAGAATTAAAGTCAAAAGAAGATATTAAAAATGAAAGTAGGAAAGTAACAAATTATTATTTACAACTTTTTAATAATTTTCCTGATGCAATTGTACTTCTAAATATTGATGAAAAAATAATTAATGTAAACAAAAGTTTTTGTAAATTATTTGGTTATGATAAAAAAGAATTAAAAAAGAAAAAGTTAGATAATCTCATTGTACCAAATGGATGTGAAGGAGATGCTAAAGCACTTACACATATGGCATTAACAGGTCAAAAATTAGATAGAAATGTTATCAGAATAAATAATAAAGGTGAAAAGATACAATTAAAACTTAAGGCATTCCCAGTATTATTACATGATAACCGAATTGGAGTTTATGCAATATATAGAGAGATAGACAAGCATTAAGTTGAGGTGGTGATCTCATTTGGAAAATAAAGATGGAGTAGTATATATTGAAAATGGTAAACTAACAATTATTGATCCACAGGGTCTTGGAAGATATCCAAGAATTACTGCTAGTGAGAATGTGGATATATATATAGATGGCAAAAAAGAAAATAAAGAGATTGTAGTTAGCAAAGATGTTGAAGATTTAATAGAATTAAAAATTAATTCTGTAGATAAAAAGAAAGATTTAAATATAAAGGTTACAAAAGATAAACTAAAAGCATATTTAGTAATTGATATTGTTCCAGAACAACTTATGGAACTTAAAGATACTGAAGCAGAAAACCATATCATAATTGAAACTGAAAGCAAAGAGAAGTCCTATCCTGAAATTAATAAAAATGAGATAATTGAGTTATTAAATAAAAGAAATATTAGTTATGGAGTAAAACATAAGTATATTAATGAAATAATAAATACAAAGGGAGATATAAGTGGTAAATATCTAATAGCAGAAGGAAAAGAAGCTAAAGTTGGAAGTAATGCGAAAATAATAAAGAATGACAAGTATAAAAATTTAAAAGACAACATGTTTAATGTAATTGATTCAATAGATAAAGGAGAAATAATTTGTTATAAAAAAGAAGCAAAACCAGGCAAATCTGGAATCAATATATTTTCAGAAAAAATACCATCCCCATCTGTAAAAGATATAAAGCTTCAGGGAGGTAAAAATGTTAAATTAACAGAAGATGGGTTAAAGGCAATAGCTTTAATTGGTGGTCAACCTAAAATAATTAGGAGAAGATATACTGCTAAAGTTAAGATAAACAAACAATATATTATACATGGTGATGTAGATAAACACACGGGTAATATTAAATATGATGGAGATCTTTTAGTCAAAGGAGATATAACAGATTATTTTAATGTAGATGTTGGTAATGACTTAAAAGTAAATGGAAATATTGCAAATTCTGAAGTGAAAAACCAGGGTAATCTTTATGTTAAGAATAATATCATTGCTAGTAAACTATATATTGGTAATTATCTTGAAAAAGATACTGTAAATAAGCTTAAAAAAATTATAGATTACATAGATAAACTAAAAAAAGCAGTAGAAGAAATTTTAGGTGAAGCAAGTAAAAGACAAATGAATGTAAATAATTTTAGAACAGGTAGAGTTATTAGACTACTAATAGAAAATAAGTTTAAACAATTGAAACCATTGATTTTAAACACATATAAAAGCAATGATGATAAAGATAAATTAAATAAGTATTTTAAAGAAATAATACCATATTTTAAAAACACAACAAATTTAGAGACAGAAAGTGATGAAACCATTATATATGAATTTGGAGATGATTTAAGAGAGTTTTTAGATACTCAATTAGATAATAATGGACTTTTAAATATATACGCAGGTTATATTCAAAATTCAGAAATAAAAATAGGAGGTTCAGTAATTATTGATCGGTTAGGCTTTTATAACTCAACTATAAATGCCAAAGGTTCAATTATTGCTAATAGTAAATCTGGATTTATTAAAGGTGGGGATTACGAGGCGGAAGAAATTATTTATGCCCAAGAAGCCGGGAGTCATTTAGGTAAAACACATTTTAAAATCGGTGATCAAATCTTTATTAAAAAAGCACTTGGTACATTAATAATTAATACTTATAAAGATAGAAAGATAGTTGATGAGGGGACTAAAAACATTAACTATAAAGTAGATGATTTTGGTAAACTGGTTCAAGCGACTAAACTTCCAAACATAAATAAATATCTTTTAAAGTTCGACAAATTCTAAATATGTTTAAAAGAAATAATATCATAAAAAAATTAATTAAATATAATTCTTGGTAGGTTATTAATAAATTTATCAAGAATTTTTTAATTTAAAATAACTATACAGTATTAAATTATTTAATTTTATTGACACAGAGAGAAAAATAGAATATTATGTATATGAGTAAAAACGGATATAGTAATATAAGGAGTGGAACAATAATGGATTTAACCAAGACTCTTAAAGCACTATCACATATCAATAGAATAAGGATACTTAACTTATTAAACCGAAGAGAGCTTTGTGTTTGTGAGTTGGAAAATATTATGGAGCTTAATCAATCTAATGTATCTAGACATTTAAGCAAACTAAAGGAAGCTGATTTAATTATTGGAGAGAAAAAAGCTCAGTGGATTTATTATCAAATAAATGAAAAGTTGTTTAATAAACATATCTTTTTAAAAAAACTAGTAGATAAAGAATTAGACAATCTTTCAAAATGTAAAGAAGATTTAGACAAACTAAATAAATATCAAAAAAGTGGACTATCTTGTGAAGATTTAACTTCTAATAAAACTATCTAAATAGATTTATTCAAATTTAAGGAGTTGAAAAAAATGGATATTGATATGGAAAAACAAGCATATGATTATATCATGAAAAAAGGTGGAAATATATATATTTACACAAACTCTATTAGAGGTTGTTGTGGTGCACAAACTGCGGTATATATGTATCCTAAAATAGAGATGGGAAAACCTTCAGAAAAAGATATTGATCAATATAATAAGATTAGCTATAAAGATGCCAATATTTATATTAACCCAAAAGTAGATCAAGAAATGGTAAAAGATAAGAAAATCAAATTACAAAGAGCATTAGGAATTTTTAATAGTCTAATATTTGATGAGGTTTTTGAAAATAGTAATAGTAAAGAAGCTAGTAGTTAATTTATAAATAATATAAAGGAGAGATGTTTTAATAAATGAAATATAAAGTTGCTTTTGTTTGTGTTGGAAATTCTTGTAGGAGTCAAATGGCTGAAGGTTTTGCAAAAGAGTATGCCAGTGATATATTTGAAGTTTATAGTGCTGGTACAGATCCCTCTGATAAAGTAAAACCTAATGCAATAAAAGTTATGAAAGAGGTTGGAATTGATATAAGTGATCAATATCCAAAACTATTAAAAGAGATTCCTAATGAATTAGATATTTTAATAACAATGGGATGTGGAGTTAAATGTCCATATATACCTTGTGAAATGCGTGAAGACTGGGGTCTAGATGATCCTGATGGTCAGCCGATAGAGTTTTTTAGAGAAACAAGAGATATTATTGAAAATAAGGTAAAAGAACTTATTAAAAAAGCTAGAGAAGACAATATTCAATAATAAATATATATAATAGGAGGTATGTTTTATGGAAAATACTGAAAAGGATATTAAACAAACAGAAGACCAAGGGTTAAATGTTTTTGAAAAATATCTTACTGTATGGGTAGCACTTTGTATAGTTGCAGGAGTTTTAATCGGAAGATTTTGGCCAGCTT